>NZ_JBQQCG010000085.1:0-51093 GCF_052245575.1 Streptomyces sp. 2A115
CGTGTCCCAGCAGCTGTCCGCGCTGCGGCACGACGTGGGAGTCGATCTGCTGCGCCCCGACGGGCGAACCGTGGCACTGACCGAGGCGGGCCGGGTACTCCTCGACCACGCCGACCGGATCCTCGCCTCCGTACAGGAGGCCGAGAGCGCCCTCGCGGCGGTCAGACGCAGGCGACGGCGGCCATCCGCATGCGGCACTGCTTCTCCCCGGAGGCGAGCCGGGTGCGGAAGACGCCCCGGCCCCGTTTCTTGCCCGCCGCCGCCTTCGCGGTGTGCGGGCGCAGGGAACCGGGCCGCATGACGATGCCCTTGGCGTCGGCGGAGATGACCAGCAGCACCTCACGCGTGGAGGGCATCGGAATCCGGGCGCTGTAGAAGGCGGCGACGTCCACCGCCGCGGCGCGGACCAGGTGTTCGAGCTGCCGCTTGCCCGCCACGGGCCCGCACTGCCGCTCGATCGCCGTCTTCGCGGCATCGTAGGAGCCGCGCACCGCCTCGGTCACCGCCAGGCGGCGCAGTCCCAGGCTGTGCCGCTCTTTCGGGAGCGATAAAGCGGCGTCCGCCGGATAGACATTCGACTGCCCTGGTGCGCGGAAGGCCAGCCTGCGCACCGTCACCGTGCCGACCACGGTGGCCAGCCGGCGTTCGTGCGCGCTCGACGCGGCGGCGCCCCTGGACGCTGACCGCGTGGCCGGCCGCGGCCAGCGCCGCCTCCCGCGTGTCCAGTTCCTCGAACAACGAGCCCATCGCCGCCCGAGGTCGTAACGACACCGTAGGAGACACCCGCCAGAACCGCAGCCAGAGGTTCAAGTTCCCAGCTCAGCCAGTCTCCCCAAGGGAGAGTTAAGAAACGGCACCCGTTGACGAATGGCTTATCCGAATAGGCCGCTACCCAGGTACTTGTAGCCGGAGTCGGGTGCCAGCGTGACGACGGCCGCCTCTGGCGGCAGCTGGGCCGCGAGGCGCACCGCCCCATAGACGTTGGCACCGCCTGAGACACCGGTGAAGATGCCTTCCTCCTCGGCCAGGCGGGACGTCGTCGCAAACGCGTCGTCGTCGCTGATGATGTCGACCGCGTCGACGGCGTCAATGTCGAACAGCGGTGGGGCGAAGCCACTCCAGCCCTGCATCGCGAAGACGCCCCGGGCGCCGGCGGTGATACCTGGCGATCCGGCCGGCTCCAAGCCGACGATTCGGGGGCGCGGGTCGCGCCGACGGATCGCTGCTGCCACACCGAGCAGGGACGCGCCACTGCCGATACCGGTGCAGAACGCTGTCACCGGCAGGTGCGTGCTCTGGTTCAGGATCTCCATGCCGAGTCCGTCGCGCAGACCGGCGACCACATACGGGTTGTTGAACTGGTCGGTGAAGTAGTGGCCCGGTTGTTGGGCGAGGTCGGCCGCGCGGGCGCGCATCCCGTCGATGTCGGTCGGCGTGACCGTACCGGGTGCGATGGCGGCGTCGAGCACCTCCACGTCGGCGCCGAGTGCCCGCATCAGCCGCCGCGGCTCGTCGCTGAAGCAGGCCGACGTGACGATTTTGAGCCGGTATCCCTTGACCGCGCAGACCAGCGCGAGCCCCGGGCCGGTGCTGCCGCCGGTGTACTCGACGATCGTCATCCCCGGCATGAGCCTGCCGTCACGTTCGGCTCCCTCGACCATCGCCAACGCCAGCCGGTCTTTCATGGCGCCAGTTGGGTTGAGGTATTCGAGCTTCACCAGCACCCGGGCACCGGTTGAGGGCGCGAGATGCTGCAGTTCCACGAGCGGCGTGTTGCCGATCGCGGCCAGCGTTCCTGGTCGCATCGCCTTACCCTCTGCCGGTTGTGACAGGCACGGTGGCCCGGCCCGCAGCGTGTGCGACGGCGGCGTAGGCGAAGGCGCGCACGATCGGATGACGCCGCCCGTCATCAATGGCGAGTTCGGGTTGGAAGAGCGTGCTCAGGAAGAAGGGATGTCCTGGTAGTTCGGCGATGCGTACGTCGGGGCCGTCGTGACCGGTGAACCGCATGCCGTGCGCGGACAGGACATCCAGGTACTGGGGATTGAGCCCGTACCCGCAGTGGTAGCGCTCCACGGTCCGGTCCACGCCGAGGATACGTTCGGCCGCCGAGCCCGGGGTGATGCTGACCATGCCCTCGTGCCCGATGAGGGAGCAGGCCAGGGGTGCGATCAGCGGGCTCTCTGCGTGCGGAGTGTTCTCGGCGTGGCCGGCAGTGGTGAGCCCGCAGACGTTGCGCGCGAACTCCAGCAGTGTGTGTTGAAACCCGCCGCAGGTACCGAGGTAGGCGATGCCGTTTTCCCGGGCGGTACGTGCTGCCTGGAGCGCGCCGGTCTCGCTGCGGTACGGGCTGCCGGGCAGCAGCCAGATGGCGTCGAACCGGTCCAGCCTGGTGGCGTGCGCCTCCTCGGTCGGTACCCAGTAGGCGTCCAAGGCGATTCCGTCCCGCTGCCGCAGGGTTTCCAGCAGGAGGGGTATCCGCGTATGGGACCGCACGTGCGGCGACCGGTCGCCCACGAGTGCCACCTTCGCCGTATGCGTCTCGTCGTTGCTCTCCATGGGCTCATCGTGCGCAGCCCGCAGTTATTAGTCCAACGAGAAATCGTCGTTGAAGTATCAGAGATACTTATAGTCATGGACGTCAACCTCCTGCGCGCCTTCGTGGCGGTAGCCCGTGAAGGGTCCTTCTCCTCCGCCGCATGCGGCCTCGGCTACACCCAGTCCGCGGTTTCCCAGCAGGTCGCCGCGTTGGAGAAGGACCTCGGGGTGCAACTGCTGCACCGTCGCCCGGTCATCCCGACCGAGGCCGGGCACCGACTGCTGGAGCACGCCACGCCGATCCTGCTGCGCCTCAACGCCGCCCGGACCGACGTCCAACGCCTGTCAGGCGAACCGCCGACCCGTCTGACCCTCGGGGCGTCGCCGCTCGCCGAGGTCCGGCACACCATCGCCGTACTCACCGAACTGCAGCGCTCGATGCCGCGCTTGACGATCGTCGTGAGAACCATGGGCCGTGATGGTGTCCTCGAGGCCGTCGCCAACGGCGACGCGGACCTTGGTCTCGTCGACGGAGTCACCGCCTCCAGCGACCCGCTCCGCCTGCTCGACAGCGGTCCGCTCACCACGGTCGCCCTGACCGAGGAATCCGTCGTCGTGGCCCTGCCCGGCACGCACCCCCTGGCAAGCCGTAGCCTGCTTCGTCTGGAGGACCTCGTCGACGCTGTCTGGATCGACGCACCCGCCGTCGCCACACCGCTGGACCGGCTGCGGGCCCTCGCGCGCGCCGACGGGTTCCGCTCCAGCCTGCACTACGACGGCACCGATGTGCGCAGTCTCCTGGCCCTCGTCACGGCCGGCGGTGGGCTCGCCCTGCTTCCCGCGTCCGCCGTGCAACACCATCGAGAGGGCGAACCCGATGTGACCGGTGTCCCACTCTCGACTCCCCACCTCGTCCACCGCACCGAACTCGTCCACGGCAGCCTGACGGGTCCCGCCACGACGCTCACGGCGGCGATCCACCGGCACGCGTAACAGGCCGGCAGTGCCCCTCGACCGCGTACCCACGTGGGGACACGTCACGGCACACCGCATGCAGATCCTCCCGGCCACCGGCCAGCACCGCGTACGACGCTCAGGGCCGCAGGGCTGATGCGTTCTCAGCCGGCGAGATGAGCTGATCGCCGGCGTACGCGCCCGCCGTGCGAAACGGTTCCCCTCTCGCCAGGCTTTTCGCGCCCTATGCCAGGAGCGAAAGACCTCGGGCAGCTGATCAAGGATGCCTTTGACCGCGAAGAGGAGAAGCGACACCACGCCTGCGGCAGCGAGGAGGGTAAGAACGGCCGCATCGCCCACCGGTTCATGACCTTTCCCTAGCAGGTGGTCAAACCGATGCGCATGACAGGTGCAGTTCGACCACCAGATAGTGGACAGAACTGACTTCCTGCCGACACCAAGAACTCAGAGCCCGGATGGTTCCGGACGGGTCCAATGCGTTACGAGGGATCAGGCCGAAGCCTGCAGTGCCACCTTCACTCCCCCGGTCGTCCGTGTCGGAGACCTACCGGCTTCGTGAAGGTCTGCCTGGCACCCCAGCATTGCGCCGGGCCGCCCAGGGCGCGGACAGTTCAGGTGTTGCACCGAACTGAGATTGCGCAGGAAGTAGCACAACTCACCTTACGTACCAGCCCGGTTGATGGGAGAGAGGAGGTGTCCGCTATGGGAAGAGAGGTGATTGAGCGAGGCTCCGGCGCGGCAGATCCGCAATCGGAACGGCATCCAGCGTGCGGAATGGCTCAGTCTGTGACGGCCACCATGGCAATCGATACCAAGATTCCCGGCCGGTCGACACCCAGCTTGCTCATGCAGCGCGACGGCCGCACCTCGGGCAAGCCGACCGACGTGGACGGGCTGCTGCGGGAGCTGGAGAGGCTGTGGCAGCGCCTGGAGGAGGACGGCACCAAGCAGCTGCAGAGGGCGGCCCCTTGCCGCCCCGGGGTGTCAGGTGAAAGCGGCCGCCGGAAGCTCTGCCTCCGTCTCCTCCCAGCGGAGGTTGATGGCGAGCTCGCCCTCCAGGAACCGCAGGAACGCGACATCGCCCGGCTCGTCACCGGCGTGCACGAAGCCGAGCGCCACCTCGGCCGGGGTGCCGTTCGTAAGGTGCGGCAGGCCAGGCTCGAAGGACGTCACCGCATCGCCGCGGCAGGCATAGTCGACGCGGCTGAAGCCCTTTGCGTTGCGGTGCACACAGAACGCCCGTCCCCGCTCGGACAGCGCCGCGAGGTACGTGCCTGTCCGGCAGTGGGACTCCTCCAGTGCATACGCCCAGCCCGCCACCGAGCCCGCTCGGACGATGGTCTCCGGCGGGGCGGGCAGAAAGCCGGCGCTTGTCAGCTGGGCAACCGCCGTTTCGTCTTCCCAGTCCAGGAAGTCGAGGTCACTGATGTGGTCCTCCTCATCCCTCAGCAGCAGCTCGTACGCCGCGGAGCGGTTGAGCGGGACGATGTGGTGCTCCTCGGCGCCGACGCGGCGCAGCAGCTCGTACGACGAGAGACCCTCGCTGAGGGTGAGCGTGAAGCTGATGTTGTAGGCATCGGCTATCCAACGCAGCCCGTTCACGTCAGGTCCCCGGTTCATCAATCGGCCCTCCCCGCACGGTGGCCGCCACAATGACGGCCCCTGCGAGCAGAATCTAGCGCTGAGTACCGACACCCAGTGCGGTAGGACAGCTAGAACCAGAGGCGATTCGCCCCGACCTGGGCAAAGACTACTTGGTGGCCGAGCGGCATCTGCGGCCGGTCGGCAAGGACTGCCTGGTCGCCTTCGGCGGCAACCTCTATTCGGTTCCCGCCCGCGTGAGCTGGTCGAGATCCGGGCGACGAAGTCCCAGGTCATGCTGCACTCGATCGTCCCTGATGCCGACCGCTCTTGCAGCACCTGGTCGAGGCGGTCGGTGTGGTGCTGGCGGGCAGGGGCGGGGCCAGGATGCCGCGCGTCCTGAACGTCACGCTGTCGCGGTGCACCGTGCTCTCCCAGCTGATGCGGGTGCCGCTTCCGTCGCTGGTCACGCCCCGGGTGCTGGGGGTGGATGACTTCGCGTTGTATGCCGACACCTACGGCACTCTCCTGGTTGATGCCACCACCCGCCTCCCGCTGACACTCCGGGAGGAAGAGACGCCGAACAGCTGAGCCGATGACTGCGTGAACATCCAGGTGTCGAGGTCGCCTGTCGCGACGGCTCGCTCACCTATCGGCAGGGCATCGCTGACGGTGCACCGGGCCCACCATGCAGATCGGGTTGAAAGTACCTGCTGACCTGATCCGCACCAAATACTGTCTGATCTCGGGTGCGAGGTGGATGTTGGTCGCGAGTATCGCATTCGTCCCGGCCAACGGCGTATATATGAAAAGCGCCAGATCGATGCGCGAGCGGACGGCGGGTGCGGGCCATGGCCGATATGACGGTGGATTACGACGGGTTGAACGAGTTCGGGCTGCTGGAGGAGAACGCGAAAGAGGCGGGCTTGCCCTTTACCGGATCGCCTCCCGTCCGCCGGGAGATGATCGAGCTCGGGTCAGGCCTGCTGGCCAGCGCTCTGGTCTGGGGCGAGCGGGATCCGGAGGTCGTACTACTGCACGGTGGCGCCCAGAATGCGCACACCTGGGACACCTTCGCGCTGGCACTAGGCCGTCCGCTGATCGCGGTCGACCTGCCGGGGCACGGGCATTCAAGCTGGCGCGCTGACCGGGACTACCGGCCTCCCCGCAATGCCGAGGCCGTGGCCGCCATCATCAGCCGGTGCGCCCCGCATGCGTCGGCCGTGGTAGGCGTATGCCTCGGCGGATTGACCGCCATCCGGCTCGCCGCGAGCCGTCCGGACCTCGTGAGCCGCCTGGTCGTGATCGACATCACCCCCGCGGCCGGTACCTACGGGGCGATCACTGCGTTCGTGCAGGGCCCAGAGACCTTCGAATCGTTCGATGAAATGCTCGATCGCGCAGTCCGGTACCACCCGCACCGCTTGGTGAGCTCACTTCGTCGCGGGCTGCTGCACAATGCCCGGCGGCGGCCCGACGGCCGCTGGGCGTGGCGGTATGACCGGCCCAGCCCACCCGGCAAGGGGGCTGACTACGCGGCTCAGTGGACTGATCTCTCCGCGCTGCGGGTACCGGTGATGCTGGTAAGGGGCTCGCTGTCCAACACGGTCAGCGACAGCGATATCGTAGAGTTCCGCCGTCGCCAGCCCGCCGCACGGGTAGAGACCATTGATGGTGCCGGACATTCCGTCCAGGGTGACCGCCCAGTCGAGCTGGCCGGGCTGATCGACGACTTCTTGTCTGACCCACCGGGACGCGCGGCCTGATCTTCGCTCTGCAGTTCCGAATGACTGTTTCTTTTTTCGTTTCAGACGAGTTGGGAGTAGTGGCTCGCATCGCCCTTGCGAGCCGTGCTCCTGTCGCCCTTGATGCCGACCGACAAATGGCCGGCCACGGTTATGCGGTGCATCAGCCGCCGCTGATTGTCGTAGTCGGCGACCGCGCAATGCTGGGTGCTTCGGTTGTCCCAGATCGCGATGTCGCCATCGCGCCACGTCCAGCGCACGGTGTTCTCCAGCCGGGTGATGTGCCGCTGCAGAAGGGAGAACAGGTCATGGAAGTCGGCGGAGTTCAGTCCCACAAACGACCGGGCGAAGTGGCCGAGCAGCAGAGAAGGCTCGCCCGTCTCAGGGTGAACGCAGACCACCGGATGCTCAGTTTCGTACTCGAGGTGGCCGAGTTCGTTGTATAACTCTTGCCTCTTAATATCGATGTCACCGATCTGTGTGCGCTCAGCCGTGTAGTCGTACACATTGGTGTGCACAGCGCGTAGTTCGCCGACGAGCGCCTTCAGTCCCGGGTGCAGTCGCTGGTACGCCTGGACGGTGTTGGCCCAGACGGTCGTCCCGCCATAGGAGGGTAGGACGATCGCGCGCAGCACGCTGATCGCCGGAATCCGGTCGACGAAGGTCACGTCGGTGTGCCAGCGGTTTGCCTTGGCCGTCTCCGAGTCCACAGCCAGGGCAGCCGGGCCGTCCCCTTCGACCGTCGGGTGAGGCTTCGTCAGGCTGCCCAGTAACCCCGCGAAGACCGCGTGATCGGCTTCGGTCGCATGCTGTTGATCGCGCAGGAAGACGACCCGGTGCCGCAGCAACGCCGTACGTAACTCGGCTACCACTTCAGGGGGAACATCATCACCGACCCGGACGCCGCCTATAACAGCGCCAATTACACCACCGACTTTTGTGACATTGATGTGCTGGTACGAATCATCGGTCTGCGGATCTGCTGAATAGGCCTTTGTTGGTGTCATGTGATTGCGCCTCCCTTGCGGGTAATACGGCTGTTGCACTGCCGTGCCATCTCGGTCCCCCCAGGACATCATGTTCATGCCATTTCGCATAAGTCAAGCCTTAGTACTGCAGTCGCAGTTCGCTATTCCTGCTGGTCAGCACCGTGTTCGTGTGTGCACTCGGCTGATGTCGCGTCAGGTGGCGGGACTTCGTAACCTTGGGTACGGCGGTAGTAATGGCAGCGTCAGGCGGTGGCCTGGTGGCGGCGTCGCCAACAGGACCAGTTCAGGCGTGGCCGGTGCGCCGCAGGTGTTGGCCGGAAGCGGCCAGCTGCCAGGAGTCTCCAAACTCCGCCACGGTGAGTGGTGCGAGAGCGCAGGAAACCGTTTCTGCGACCCTCCTTCCATTCCCCCGCGGCGGCTGCCATCGCAGCAGGGAAGGCATGGGCGAGCATTGCAAGCGAGATGTGCCGGTAGCAGCCCGGTAGCGGCGGACCTCGTACTGACCCAGGCTGCACTCGTTCTTCGCGGGCTGGAAGGCCTCCTCAACCCCCCAGCGGATCCCGGTGATGCGCACCAGTTCGGTGACGGCGGTGCCGACAGGTGCGTAGGCGAGGTAATAGGCGATCTCGTCCGGGCGGACCGGGCTGCGGCGGGCCAGCACCCACGGGTCGTGGGTGGAGTGATCGCGGTCGAAGTCAGAGTGGCGTCCCACGCGTCGTCGGGTGCCTGGGCGACGGCGAAGTCGATGCGGTCCAGGGCGAGGACATGCTGGGACTTCGGCACAGCCAGGACATAGACGACGCCGGTTTCCCCCAGCATGTGAAGCTCCTGCCCCGCGGCTTCGCCAACCGCGACCTGCGCGCCTTACTCGCGCCCCGGCTCGGGAAACCGCCCGAGGCCATCACCGCCGGGCAGATGTCCTACGACCTGCGCCGCCTGCGCCCACCGAGTCATCCAACGCATCCCGCGCACCCACCGCTGCCAACTCACCCCCAGCGGCCACGAACAGGCCCTCTTCCTCACCCGGGTCCATGACCGGCTGATCCCTACCGAGCTGGCCGACCTCACCGACCCCGACCAGCCCACCGCTCTCCGCACCGCCACCCGCGCCTACGACAAGACCCCGGACGGCTACCTCCGACGAGCCGGACCAGCCACCTGAACAGCTGAAGCCTGCTCCATCACACAAACTTGACCCGATCAAGACGGCTTCGCCCGTCCAACGCCTTCTAGTGTCGGCCCGAGATCGAGACTAATCTGAGCATCATGCCCGGCCCGGTCGAAGCCCCGCGCGAACAACCCATCCCAACCCACGACACGGAGCAAGACGGGGACACCAGAGCCATGCCATCGCCCGTCCGCACCCCGTTCACCGCCCGGTCGACCGCGGTTGAGGTCGTGAACGGCATCGACCTGAGCGACCGCCGCGCCATCGTGACTGGCGGTGCGTCAGGCATCGGCATTGAGACCGCACGGGCATTGGCTGTCGCAGACGCGGAGGTGACACTGGCAGTCCGAAACCTGGCAGCAGGGCATCGCGCCGCCGAGGACATCGCCGCGACGACAGGCGGCAAGCAGGTCCTCGTCGCCGCGCTGGACCTCGCCGACCAGGCATCAGTCTCTACCTTCGCAGCCGCGTGGGGCGGGCCGTTGCACATCCTCGTCAACAACGCCGGGGTGATGGCAACGCCGAAGATGCGTACTCCTGAAGGCTGGGAGCTACAGTTCGCCACGAACCACCTCGGCCATTTCGCGCTCACCGTCGGACTGCACCGGGCGCTCGCAGCGGATGGCGCCAGAGTCGTGGCGGTCAGCTCCAACGCTCACCTACGCTCACCGCTGATCTTTGACGACATCCATTTCCTGAAGCGCCCGTACCACCCCTGGGGCGCCTACGGTCAGTCCAAGACGGCCAACATCCTCTTCGCGGTCGATGCGGCACGCCGCTGGGCCGGTGACGGCATCACCGTCAACGCCCTGATGCCAGGCGCGGTCCGGACAAATCTGGGGCGCTACGTCACTGGCGAGGACCTCGACCAGATGCGCGCCCGGGGCCGCAACGGGACGCCGGGGACCTGGAAATCACCCGGGCAAGGCGCCGCGACCTCCGTACTGGTAGCGACCTCACCACTGCTCGACGGCATCAGCGGCCGGTACTTCGAGAATTGCAACGTTGCCGGGCCCGCTCAGCCCGGTACGCGTCGCGGCGTAGCCGCCCATGCCATGGACCCCGAAGCCGCTGCACGGCTCTGGCAGGTCTCCGTGGAAGCGACGGCCACTGCTCAAGAGCGCGCATGAATACGGCTTCACCAGGATGCCGGCTCCACCCCGGTGGCCGGGTTCCGCCAGCCGTGACGACAACGTGATGACCGTACGTGTTATAGACCAGTGCAAGCTCGCAGGTCGACGCCCCTTTGGGCCTGGCCTTCTCCGCCTCGGCGGCAGCCTTCTCCGGGGCGGTGAGGACGTCCTCGCCCAGGTGCATCCCAGCCGCGTCGTGGTGAGCGCGCGCGGGTGGAGTCGACGCTGACCAACGACAGGTCCACCTCACCCCGCTGCGCGGCTTGGGCGATCACGCCCTCCAGCAGCAGGGCCTCGAAGACACCCGCGTCACGCCACTGCCGGGAGCGGCTGTGGACAGTCGACCAGGCACCGAACTACGGCATCTCCCGCCACTGTCCGCCCGTCTTGAACCGCCAGATCACACCCTCGGACTGCTGCCGCAGCCGCTCGGGGAACGGCCCGTACTCGCCGATCGGCAGGTACGGCCCGATGAACTCCCATACCTCATCGGTCAGTTCGTCGCCGCCGTGCCCCAGCGGGTACAGGCCCCGGGGGGCGACGTCCGACGCCACCGCGTCCAGTCTGCGCAGGAGTTGGCTGGTGATGCCGTCACCGTCCACAGGCGCGCAGGGTCATGAAGAAGTGTGTCGTACAGGGTCGCCGTGCGCTCCGAGGGGCGAACGACGGTCTCCTTCATGGTCTGCTGCAGCAGGGACTGGCCCTTGGGTACGAGGCGTGTGGCGATGCCGTCGTGGATGGTCTTGTGGATGTCCACGGCGCGGGCGAGCCCGGCGGCTTCCGGGGCCATGCCCCGTCCCCGGAACAGGCCGCGCACGGGGACGAAGTCCGAGGGCCAAGTCCGGCTGAAGCTGCGGTGCTGGAGGTGCATGCGGGGTCTGATCAGGCTCTGGTAGAGGTCGATCGGACAGGATCCTGTGTAGAGCAGCGTGGTGCAGCGGCCCTCCTGACAAACTGCGAGAAGCGCATCGCGACGCCTGGGAGGTCCGGCGTGACACGCCTCAGAGGCGGGGCCGCGTCCGGTTGGACGGGGCAGTGAATGAAGACGGCCGAGGGAGCCCCGAGCGCAGTCGCGAGCCGGGCCCGCAGAGCGGACGGGTTGGTCGCCTCGCACACGGACTGGTAACCGCTCGCAGTGGCAAACCCAGCCAGATGGGCGTGTCTTCCCGGGGTGGGCTGACCCCCGGTCGAGGCGTACAGGCCATCGTCCAGAACGATGTGCACCAGGGACAGGTCCGGTGCCGTTCCCACGGCGAGCAGCGTGGCCGGGTTCATCAGGAGGCTGCCGTCCCCGTCGACGACGATCGTCGGCTGCTGCGAGGCCATGGCGACACCGGTCCCCAGAGCCAGGGCCAGGCCCATGGAGCCGGTCATGTAGAAGTGGTTCGGCCGATCGTCCAAGGACGCGGCCACCCGGGAGGCGAAGCCAGTGGTGAACACAGTGGGGATCCCGGGCGCGGTGGCCAGGATCTCGGCGATGGCCGTGGACTTGTCGAACGGCACGACGGTCACGCCTCCCAGTCGAATTCGTCGGGTCGTACCAGCAAGGCATGGCTGTGACGCTTCTCCACGACCGTGCGTCGGGCGTCCCTAATCTGATCGTCGGCCGTCTCGGCGGAGAGGTAGTCGTGCTCGATACCGAGGCCGTCCAGGATTGGCGCGGTCAGCCGCCCCATCGCGAGGTTTTCGGGCGTTGGGTCCGGCGGAGTTCCACGCATGCTGATGATCAGGAGCATGGGGATGCGGTAAGGGACCACCAGAGAAGCCAGGGCGTTGACGGACTGCCCGAACCCGGAGTTCTGCATTAGCACGGTGGCAGTGCCTCCGGTGAGGGCCACGCCGGCTGCCATCCCGACGGCGTTGTCCTCGCGCGCCACCACGTGGTAGTCGGCGCGCTCCTGCAAGCGGGCCAGCAGTGGTGCCAGCACACCGCACGGAGTGGCGAAGTAAGGACCCATGTCGTGGGCGACGAGAGCGTCGAAGACGGCAGTGGCTGCGGTACTGTCGCTCATGTGTCGGCTCCTCGGGCGCCGCCGTCCGTCGCCTGAAGCGTTGTCGTGGTCGTGCCGATGGCCTCAACGACTGCAGGCACCACCTCATGGGCACGGTCGCGGAGGTAGAAGTGGCCGCCTTCGAACACCCGGCGGTCAAAGCTACGGCTCGTCAGTTCCCTCCAGGCATCGGCCTCTTCAAGTGGGAACCGGTCGTCCGCACGGCCGAGGAAGACCGTGATGGGGGTGTCGATCCGGGGCGGTGCCTCGCGCTGGTAGCGCTCGATGAGCCGGTAGTCGGCCCGGATCATCGGAAACAGCAGGGCCATGAGTTCGGGGTCGTCGAGCACGGCCTGGTCGGTGGCGGACATGCTGCGCAGTTCGGCCACGAGCGCGTCGTCGTCCTTGGTGTGCAGGTCGCCCCCCGGATGACGGTGCGGAGCCACACGTCCGGAGACGATCAGCTGCCGCGGAGGGTGTCCGTGCTCCGCGCGGCGCAAGGCCACTTCGTAGGCCACGGCGGCACCCATGCTGTGGCCGAACAGCACGATGTCCTGCCGGCCCTGGGGCCGTACGGCGGCCGCGATCTCGTCGGCCATCTCGTCCATCGAGTCCACGCAGGGCTCCGCGATGCGGTCGTGGCGGCCCGGGTACTGGACGACGGACAGCTCGATGCCGTCGGGAAGGTACGGCGACCAGTCCTGGTAGGCACTGGCGGTTCCCCCGGCGTGCGCCAGGCATATCAGGCGGACGGACGCCGACGGCCTCGGCCGGGGTGTGCGCAGCCACCGGGCAGCGCGGTCGGATAAAGGCGTGGTCATATCGCGTTCCTGTCGGGAGGGCGACCTGGCGGATCAGACGGGCAGCGCGACCGATGGCAACGCGCCGTTGCCCTGGATGGTGGTGACACCCGCGCGGCCGGGCGGCAGGTAGCGCACCAGGCAGCCACCGGGCTGCCCGTCGAAGAGGAAGGGGCTCAGCACCGGGTGGACGTCCGTCTCGTAGGTGTCCTCGCTGCCCTCTTCGCGTAGTTCCACGCGGTACGGCACGGGCTCGATGTATTCCTGCGCGATGTACTGGCCGGTGCCCAGCGCGGTGTCCAAGGTCGTGCGCCAGGTGGCATCGTCGACGTGGCGGCCGAGGACGACACCGTGGCTGCCCAGTCCGATGGCAGGCTTGAGGACGAAGTTCTCCCTCTCCGACAGCAGTAGTTCGGGCAGCGGCCGGGTGGTACCGCGCCAGCGCACCGGCCGGTCGGAAACGGTCCTGGTCCAGGGCAAGTACTGTTCGATCAGTGCATGGTCCTGGGCGGTCATCCACGGCAGTCCTTCAGAGACCCAGCCGAGCACCTTCTTGTTGGCGACGAGGTAGGCGCTCTGAGAGGCGATCAGGAAGCACTCCGCGTCCAGGGCGGAACGCATCGGTGCGAGATCGATCCCGAGCCGCGTCCAGTCGAAGATGGTGAAGTGCCGCAGGCCGAGCCGGTAGCGGGAAGTCGAGCGGCCTCCGCCCAGGCCGAGCCCCTGGAGCAGTTGCTCGGGCTCGAAGTACTCCGCGTGCAGGCCCTGGTTGCGCAGCGACTGGACCTGAATATCGAAATATCGTGTGGTGCGTACGGCGTTGAACTCGCGCAGTGCCCCCACGATGGCCACGGCGGGAGGGGTGCCCAGATCGCGCACGGCGCGCACGAAGATCTGGTCTCGTACGGAGAGCGGGTCCGGCGTGGCGCGGAAGGGTGCCGCGTCGGCGCCACCGTACGCGGCCTTCCAGACTGCGGACTGCACGGAGGTCTCGACGACGCCGCCGATACCGGAACCGATGTTGAACTCGAGGAACTTGGGACCTGTCGGGCCGATGGCGATGTCCGGGCGGGTCATGCACGTCGCGTACGCCTCTTCGAGAGGTCCCTGGACCCACAGCGGATAGTTCTCCTCCACCGCGCCGAGCGCGCGGAGTCTTCCGTGGAAGTCCGGGGCGATTCCGAAGAGCGCGCGACGAAGCAGCCGGAGCAACTGCCGGGTGGCGTCGAAAAGTTCCGTGTAGCGCTCCTGTGGCAGGACCACCGGGTTCATGGAGGTGCTGTTGACCGGGTAGTCCAGGTCGTCCAGCGTACGAGCCAGGTGCTCGGTGAGTTCCGGAACCGCCAGTCGCGACTTCTCCGGCAGCTTCGCGGTGCCGAACCAGGTCTCGTCGGCCACGCCGTCAGTTCCCTTCCTCGAATTTTCGCTTGATCCAGCCGAAAAAGGCGTCGGCGAGCAGAGTGAGTTGCGGCTCTGGCAGGAGTGTGAAGCCAGCGCTGGCCGTACTCCACTCGTTCAGAATCGGCCCAGAATCTGTCATGAGCCAGTCGATGCAAAGGAATTCCGCATTCAGGCTCTTGGCTATCCTGTTACACCATTCCTCGACCTGGAGATGATCGTCGTTCACTTCCAGCGAGCCGCCCTGGCTGATACTGGCGAGATATCCACCGGGCCGGGGCTTTCGGCTGAGCGAAGTGACCACCCGGCCATCGACAACAAACACGCGCATATCTGCGTAATGAGGAAGGAATTGCTGGACGATATAGCCCGTTCCGGTCGTCGAGACGATATCGATCGTAGAGGCGAGCTGTTGGTCCGTCTCGACCTTGAGGACGCCCACGCCCATGCCGAGTTCGCGCGGTTTGACGATATAAGGGCCGGGGCCGAGCTCCCGCTCCACCTCAGGGATGACCTTTCGGGCGTACTTCTTGGCGGGCACCGCAATGGTCTTCAGGCCCGGCAAGCCCAGGTTGGCGGCGTGCTGGAGGAGCGCCAGCTTGTCCCGTTCCAGGTAATCCGGGCCGCTGATCGACCTGTTGAGCAGGACCGAGTTGCTGGCGTGGATCGTCCGGTAGATCGCACGCATGTGCTGGAGGCCCTGTGGCTCCATGCTGATGTCCTCGGCGATGTAGCACTGCCGGGCCTCCAGCAGATCCTCGCCGCGATAACGCATCACGGGCTTGTCGATACAGGACAGTATGATCTCGCCAGCCCTGATCAGGCGGAAGTCAAAGCCTATCTTCTGAGCCAGGGGAAGGTATCGCTTCGAGAGGCTTTCTTCGAATCCGAGAATCTCATCTAATTCTAGATCGTCCTCTTGGTATATCCAATTGATGACGCTAGCCAAGAGGACCCTCCCCGGAGTGAACCTGCGACTACAGCCTTCGCCGACTATAGAACACCATAGATCCGCCGGAGGCAAGATCGCCCTTGCGCGCTCCATGTCTCGCGCGGTCGGCAATTTCCGTTTTTGACCGGCTAGCGCCATTCGTACCGCCGGGGCCCGAGGTACTCTGTACGGCCGCCCCTACGGTGCGTCCATCGGGTTGGCAGAAAATAACCCCTTGCCAAGGATGCGTGTGTCTGCCATTAATAGCGGGCGACCTATGTGTTGAGGCGCTCGCCGAGCTGCCGTGGAGATGAGGCTGCTACTCCACCGCGGTGCTGCCCGCCGATACCCAAAAGGGTTGTCCGTCACCGTCGTGCGTCTGCCCGCACGGCATCGTCCGACGCCCGGGCGCTCGGCGGGGCGTCATCCCTCGCAGGTGACG
The DNA here is from genome assembly GCF_052245575.1 of Streptomyces sp. 2A115. Taxonomy (NCBI): domain Bacteria; kingdom Bacillati; phylum Actinomycetota; class Actinomycetes; order Kitasatosporales; family Streptomycetaceae; genus Streptomyces; species Streptomyces sp. 2A115. Next base: position 15,692 of record NZ_JBQQCG010000085.1, read on the forward strand.
CGTGCGGGTGGTTGCCGCGCACTCCCGACACAGACCGCGCGTGCCGGACGGCCGCCTTCCCTGGGGGATAGGTCCGAGTCCGAGAGGCAAGCTCATGAACCATGTCCTCTTCGCCCACGAACTGCTGGAGTCGCAGGTGGCCCGAAACCCCTCGGCGCTCGCGGTGCGGGAGGGTGAACGAAATGTCACCTACGCCGAATTGGACGTTCGGGCCAATCGGCTCGCACGCCACCTGCTGGCCCGAGGTGTCGGCCCCGGCGGCATCGCCGCCGTCGCGCTGCCCCGCTCTGCCGAGCTGATCGTCACGCTCTACGCGGTACTCAAGGCGGGTGCCGCCTACGTTCCCCTGGACGTGGACCATCCGGCGGCGCGTGTCGCCGCTGTCCTGGACGACGCCCGGCCCGCCGTACTGCTCACCACCGGCTCCTACACACCGGCGGCAACGGTCGCCCGGGTGGAAATGGATGACCCGGACACGCTGCACGCCCTGGAAGCACTACCCGGTGATGCGGTGACGGACGACGAACGCGGGCGCGAGGTACGGGCGGTGGACCCGGCGTACGTGATCCACACCTCCGGGTCCACCGGCACGCCCAAGGGTGTCGTCGTGCCCCATCGCGGCCTGGCGGCCTATCTGGGGTGGGCCCTCAAGGCCTACCCCGGCCTTGCCGGCACCGCCCTGCTGCACTCGGTGGTTTCCTTCGACCTCACGGTCACCACGCTCTTCGGACCGCTGTCGGCGGGTGGCTCCATCCTCGTCGCCGAGCTGCTCGACCCGGACGGCGCCGCCGACGACGCTGGGGCGGACGGCCCTGTCACCTTCCTCAAGGTGACTCCCAGTCACCTCGCTGTCCTGGATGGGCTGCCGCCGTCGGCTCTCGCCACCGTTGACCTGGTCGTCGGTGGCGAGCAGCTGCTCGGCGAGCAGCTCGACGCGTGGCGCCGTCGGGCGCCGGGTGCAGCAGTGACTAACGAGTACGGTCCCACCGAGGCAACCGTGGGCTGTGTCACCTACCGTGTCGACCCGAAGGACGACCTGCCCGGCGGGCCCGTCCCGATCGGCAGGCCCGCGCCCGAAGTGCGCGTCCGCGTGCTGGACGAACAGCTGCGGCCGGTGGCCGACGGGGCGACCGGTGAACTCTTCGTCGCGGGAGACCAGCTGGCCCTCGGCTACCTGAACCGGCCGGACCTGACCGAGGAGCGCTTCGTCAGCGATCCGTTCGACACGCCGGGTACGCGGATGTACCGGACGGGCGACCTGGTCCGGATGCGCCCCGACGGCAACCTGGTGTTCGTCGGGCGCAGGGATCAGCAGGTGAAGATCCGTTCGCACCGCGTCGAGCCCGGCGAGGTGGAGACCGCGCTGCTGGCGGACCACCGCGTCGCTCAGGTCTGCGTCACCCCAGTGTCCGGCCCTGGCGGGCTGCACCTGGTGGCGCACGTCGTACCGGAGGCCGATGCCACCGGGGAGAGGACGGACCTGGCCGGAGGGCTGCGCGCGTACGCCGCGAGCCGTCTCCCGTCCTACCTAGTGCCGTCCGCCGTGGTGCTTGTCGACCGGATGCCGCTGACCCCCCAGGGCAAGGTGGATCGCGCGGCCCTGGTCGCTGCTCTGCCGTCGAAGCCCGGGCTGGCCGCAACGGCTGCTGCGGCGGATACCACGATGACGGCGACCGAGAAGCTGCTCGCCGATCTGTGCGCGGAGCTGCTCGGCGTCGAGCGTGTGGGCCCGGACGACAACTTCTTCTCGCTCGGCGGCAATTCGCTGCTCGGCATCCAGCTGTCGGCACGAGCCCGCAGGAACGGCCTCGCGCTGACGCCCACGGACGTGTTCCGGTCCGGAAGCGTCAGGGCGATGGCCTCCCGCGCGGAGGACACGACCGCGCCGTCCGCCGACCGGAGCTGACCACCACTCACGAGGAAAAGGAGAACCACCGTGCCACAGGACACGGCACCGCCGCCGGTGCTCGGGCCTTACACGGGCCGGATCGAGGGATCCGGCGGTACCCGGCTCATCGTCTACGAGGCCTCCTGCACGAAACCGGGGACGGCGCTGGGACGCACCGAGGACTGGGTGGTCGAGCACGGCGCCGCGCTGACGGGCCTGCTCGATACCGTCGGCGCGGTGCTGGTGCGGGACTGCGTGCACAGCCCCGAGCAACTGTCCGAGGTGGCACGGCGCTTCGGCGGCGAGCTGCTCAGTTACATGGAGCGCTCGACACCCCGTAGCGCCGTCAGCGGAGGCGTATACACCTCCACGGAGTACCCGGCGTCCGAGACAATCACCCAGCACAACGAGAGCGCCTACGCCAGCGTCTTCCCGCACCGGTTGTTCTTCGCCTGCTTCCAGTCTGCCGAGACCGGGGGCGAGACCCCGCTCGCCGACGTGCGCGAGGTAACCCGGCGCCTGCCGTCCGACCTGCTGGACCGCTTCCGGAAGCTCGGTATCGCGTACCAGCGGTCCTACCGCGAGGGGATGGGCCTGACCTGGCAGGAGACCTTCCAGACCGAGGACCGCGCGGAGGTCGAGCGGTACTGCGCGGAGCGCGGCATCGACCTCACCTGGACCGACCACGGACTGCGCACCTCGCAGCGCGGCCCGGCCCTGGTAACGGACCCCGGCACCGGTGAGGAGTGCTGGTTCAACCAGGCACACCTCTTCCATGTCTCGAACCTGCCCGCCGCCACCCGGGAGGCGCTTGGCGAGCTGTTCCCCGAGGAGGAGATGCCCCGCAACGCCACGTACGGCGACGGCTCGCCGATCTCCGACGAGGAGATGGACCCGGTCCGCGAGGCCTTCGACGCCTGCACGTACGCCTTCCCGTGGCAGCGCGGCGATCTCATGGTCGTCAACAACCTGCTGCAGTCCCACGGACGGCGCCCCTACACCGGGGAGCGGCGGACCCTCGTCGCGATGACCGGCCAGGTCACCGTGGCGCGGCGCGCGGACGGCGCGGCGGTCTTCGACGGGCCGGTGCTGGTCGACCGGGCCTGATCCATGAGTGACAACGGCTCCGCGCCGCCCTGCCCGACCGGCGGGGCTGCGCGGAGCCGTTGGGCCACCTATGCCTTGGCTGCGGGGCTCAGGAGGCGGCGCAGCTGTACCACCCAGACTACGATCGCGGCCAGGGCGATGGAGACCACAGCCGTGGCCATGCCGGCGCGGATGCCGACGGACACGGTGATGCTGCTGGCGACCAGGGCGCCGAGCGGGACTCCCAGCCCGGAGGAGATCATGCGGCGGGTGGTGTTGACCCGGCCCTGCAGCTCGGAGGGCGTGACCTCCTGGGAGTAGGTCATCGTGTTCACCAGCACGATCAGATAGGCGGTTCCCCATACCGCCAGCGCCACCAGCGCGATCCGCCAGTCGGTGGTGAGCACGACCACGAGTCCGAGGAGTGCGCCGACCGGCAGCACCCAGAGAAGCAGCGGGAAGGCCTCGAAGCGTCGCCGCAGCCTGGGGAGCAGCAGGGATCCGCCGATGCCGCCGGCGCTCCACGCCATGTAGAGCAGGCCGATGCGGCCGTCGGAGCCGTGGATGCCGAGGACGCGGTCGGCGAAGACGACGAGCTGGCCGACGATGGCGCCGCCGGAGAACGACTGGAGCGTGCCGACCACGGTCATGACCCGTAGCGTCGGATGGCCGGCCAGGAAGCGGAGCCCCTCGCTGACGGACTCCCGGAAGCCCGGTCGCACACCCGAACGGGCAACCCGCGGAGGGACGTTGGTGACGGCCCGGATGAACAGGGCGGAGCCGGCGAAGCTCAGGGCGTCGAGGGCGAGCGTGCCCACGGGATTCGTCAGCGCGATGAGAGCGCCTGCAACGGCGTTGCCGGCGATGCGGACGACGGTCTCCGCGCCGTAGATCGCACTGTTGGCCTCGGTGAGCTTCTCCTTCCCGACGATGTCGGGGACGAATCCGTACACACCGGCGTCGAAGAAGAGCGAGAGACTGGAGGAGAGGAACGCGACCACGACGACGTGGGCGACCGTCAGTACGTCCAGGGCCCAGGCAACCGGGATTGAGCCGAGGCACAGGGCGCTCAGGCAGTCGGTCACAATCATTAAGACGCGCCGGTCCACGCGGTCCGCGATAGCGCCCGCGATCAGACCGAACGCCAGGTAGGGCAGCGTTCCGGCGGCCGCAACCAGGGAGACCAGGAAAGGGGAGCGGCTCTCCTGGAACACCAGGACGGGCAAGGCGACGGTGGTGATGGCGGATCCGAGGCCGGACACGGCGCGGGAGAGCCAGAAGTTCCGGAATCCGGCGCTCCGTCGGAGGGGAAGGGCTTGCGAAGTTGACATAGCGTTATCTGTCATTTCTCTGCGTTGCCCGCATGCATGCGGGTGGTCGGGCGGGCTGAGAGGACCGCGTGCGAGGCCGGGCGAAGCGGTTCAGGAAGGCTCCTGTGCCAGGTCGGACAGCACCTCCGGCAACGGGCCGGGGTGGAGCACATGCAGGGTCCGGCTGGCCCGGGTCAGCGCCACGTAGAGGTCGCTGAGTCCGCGTGGGGAGCCGTCCAGGATGCCCTGAGGGTCGGCCACGATCACGGAGTCGAACTCCAGCCCCTTGGCCTGCCGGACGTTCAGCACGACGACGTCCTTCTCGAGGTTGGCGTCCATGCCCCAGGAGACGGCGGGAAGCCGTACGGCGACGGCGGCGGCAAGCCGTTCCAGGTCGGCGGAGGGGACGATCACCGCGGTGCGGAGCCCCTTCGCTCCTCGGGCCGCCTCGGCGGCCATCGCGGCCAGCCGCAGCGGGAACTCCTCGGGGGTGGTGCCTTCGCAGCGCGCCGGTTCGGCGCCGTGGCGGACCGCGCGCGCCGGTTCGAGTTCGGGTGCGATTGCCTTCAGCACCCGGGCGGACGCCGCCATGATCTCGCCAGGCGTGCGGTAGTTGACGGTGAGCTGCTCCAGTCGCCAGCGCGTACCGAAGAACGGTTCGAGGGCCTGCTGCCAGGACGTCGCTCCGGCGGCGTCACTGGACTGGGCCGCGTCGCCCACGACGGTGAAAGAACGAGTGGGGCAGCGGCGGACCAGCAGGCGCCAGGCCATTGGTGAGAGGTCCTGCGCCTCGTCGACGATGACATGGCCGAAGACCCAGGTCCGGTCGGCTGCCGCGCGCTCCGCGACCGTCCGCAGATCCGCCTCCACATGCCACTCGGCGAGCTGTTCGGCGGTGATCAGGTCGGCGGCGTGCAACCGCTCCTCCGCGCCGTCCTCGTCCCGGGAGCCGCGTGCGATGTCCAGGACGCCCTGGGCGTACTCACGTTGGGCGGCGCGGCGCGCCGCCTCCCGGTCGGTCTCGACCCGGTCGTCATGGCCGAGCAGTTCGGCCGCCTCGTCGAGAAGGGGTACGTCGGACGCGGTCCAGGCAGCTCCCGGTTCACGCAGCAGCAGTGCCCGCTCGTCCGCGCCGAGTTCGGGCGCGGCCTCGGCCAGGCGTGCGGGGTCGGTGAACAGGTCGGTGAGCAGCCGCTCCGGGGTGAGGAGCGGCCACAGGGCGTCAAGGAGCCGGCGGGCGACCGGGTCGCGGGGCAACGCTTCCAGCCAGTTGGCCTTGCGCTCTGCGAATTCCGCGGGCTCCCGCGCCTTGATGTCGAAGATGGCGACGTCCTGCCCGTACATGCCGGCCAGGTCCTCCCACACGGCCCGGTCGAGGGCCCCGACGTCCATCTGGCCGGCCAGATCCTCCTCGAAGCCGGCCTCGATGTCGCCGATGACGCGAGCCAGCCGGTCGGCCAGTTCGTCGAAGAGGATCTTGCGGAACGCCGGCCGGGCCAGATTGTGCTGCAGGCCCTCCCCCGTGGCCCGGGCTGCCGCGTCGGCCAGGAAGTCCGGTGCCAGCCGGACGAGTTCGCCGCCGATCGGCACGTCGACCGGGGCCGTGACGGCCGCCTGGCGCGCCCGTACGGCCGCGGCGAGGACATCCGCCATGGCCAGGCGCCCCTTGATCTCGGCGGAGGCCAACGGCTCCTCGGCCGACGCCGCGAGGCCGGGGTACAGCCCACCGACGGAGGACAGCAGCACGCTGGTCTCGCCGAGGCCGGGCAGGACCTGGCCGATGTACTCCAGGAAGACCGGATTCGGCCCCACGACCAGGACGCCGCTGCGCTCCAGCCGCTGGTGGGTGTAGAGCAGGTAGGCGGCGCGGTGGAGGGCGACGACGGTCTTGCCGGTGCCGGGACTGCCCTGGACGACCAGGATGCCCGCGTGCGGTGACCGGATGATCCGATCCTGCTCGGCCTGGAGCGTGGCGACCACGTCCTGCATCCGGCCGGTTTTGTTCTGCCGGAGGGTGGCCAACAGGGCGGCCTCGCCCGAGAGTTGGACGTCGTCCGGCACAGCGGCGGTGTCGGCGAGCAGTTCGTCGTCCACCCGCAGTACGCGCCGGTCGCGGGTGTGCAGATGGCGGCGCAGACGCACCCCTTGGGGTGCCGCCGCGGTCGCGGTGTAGAACGGCCGGGAGGCGGGGGCGCGCCAGTCGATGAGCAGGGGGTCGTCGTCCGGCCCGATGCCCGGAACGCCGATTCGGCCGATGTAGAGCCGGTCACCGTCGGTCCGGTCCAGGCGGCCGAAGCACAGTCCGTTCTCGGCCGCCCCCAGGGAGAAGAGCTGCCGGGCAAGCCGCCCCGCCGCGGCTCCGCGCTCCACCTGGCCCTGGGCGGTGCCGGCGGACTCGCGCAGGACAGTGCGCAGTTCCCGGCCGATGTCCTCGCGCAGGACGCCGATCCTGTGGTGAAGCAGGTCCAGATGGGCCTGTTCGCGTGCGATCTCGATTGACTGAGGCGGTTTCTCCGGCGAAGAAGAGGTCATAGCGGACTCCATGGCGAAGGACCGACGGGTGAGGTGACCCGTCGGTCCGGTGTGCTGCAGGGCTGCTGCGGCAGGGCAGTTGGCTTCACGGCCCCGGGATACCGGGAGCCGGACGTGGAACGTGAAAACGGTCGACACCCTGTCCGGCTGGTGACCGGGGGGTGTCGACCGGAAGGACCGAACTCCCTGTATGGGGAGGTGGGTCGTCGCGCTGAAACCCGGGGCCGACAGGACGGTGACGTCCGCCGATCCACTCATCTCGGGCAGCTGATCCTGAGAACCAGGACTGGTTGGATCATAGCAGGGGCGCGAGGAACGCGTCGAGGTCGACATGGCGGATCCGCTCCACGCCCGCGGCCTTCGCGGAGTAGTCCAGCCGCGGGGGCCGCTGCTCGTCGAAGAAGTAGACCGCTTCGAGCAGGCTGTCCTCGGTCTCGGCGAGGGTCGGGTTGGCCACGAGGTAGTCCCGTACGGCAGGGGTGTCCTGGCACACCTGGAGCCAGAGGCGCTTGTCGCCGAAGTGGTTCGGCGGCATGACCACCCGCGTGCCGAACCGGCGCTTCCACTGGAACGTCCCCTTGCTCAGGAAGGGTTCGGTGCCCTGAAAGTCGAGGCGCCGTACGCCGTTCTCGGCGGCCCAGCCGATGAGCAGGTGGTAGATCGCCTTGAACGCTCCGCTCTCGTAGTGGCGCTCGGCACCGTCCTCGACACCCAGCAGACGCAGTGTCAGCACCTTCTGGGCTGCGTCCCAGTGGCAGAGGGCTCCGCCGATCGGCGCTCCGTCCTGGGACAGCATGAACAGCCGTCCGGTGCGGAACAGGCACTCGTAGGCGGCGTCCTTGCCCTCGGTCCGCTCGCGCGAGCCGTGCCGCCGGAACATGGTGGGGCGGTAGTGGTCGTCGTAGAAGGCGTCGAACCACTCGGGCGAGCTGTTCAACGCCCAGTCCCAGTGGTGCAGTCGCATGTCCCGGTTGAACTGCGAGCGCTCCCGCTTGGAGATCGCCCGGCGCGCCGCCTCCGGGTCACCGTCGAAGTCGATGACGAAGTGCACGCGCATGGGAATGAGCAGCGACGCCTCCTTCGGCATCCGGCGGGCGAGCGAGGCACTCGTGCCAACGATGCGGATGTCCGCTGCCGGCAGGCTTCCGTGGTTCCGCAGCTCGCTCCCCGACACCTGGCCGGAGACGCGCACCGCGGACTGCCGCGGGCCTTCCTCCCGTCGCAGCTCGGTGAACTCCAGGGTGTAGGCGAGCCCTTCGCGCAGCCCCGAGTACCCCACCGACAGATCGGCGAGGTCCGAGCGGACGGACGGGAAGACCGCGGTTCTGCGGGTGTCCCAGCGGTCCCGGAGGCCAGTGACGAGCGGGCTGCCACTGTTGCGCCAGTGGTAGCTGACGTGCATGCGCACCCGTTGCGGAAAACGGGCGCGCGGGGCGGATGTTGCTGCGGACAAGGAGACGTCACCTCGGCGCTGACGGCGGACGGACGGGAACAGGGGCCGTCAGAGCTTGACGGCGGTCAGGGCCAGCCGGTGCAGCGCAGGGACGTCCTCGACGGGGTGCGTGTCGTGGAGGCTCACGCCGTCGAAGTCCGGCGCCGCGTAGCTCCCCGAGCCGTGCACCAGGATGTCCTGCTCGGTGATCAGGCCACGGTCGATTCCGTTGAGAACACCCGCCACCGCCATCACCAGCGACCACTCGCGCAGCGCCCTCGGATCGGCCGGCAGCCGCACCTCCGCCTCGCCCAGGAGGGCGCGCACCTGCGCGTAGCGCTGGAGGCACTCGGCAAGCGAGACGACGAGCCCGCCTCCGCCCTGCCGCTGGATCAGCTCGTTCATTCGGGCCGCGGTCGGGGGCTTGCGGGTGTAGAAGGTTGGGTCGAGCGCCTCGTGCGGGTCGAACGTGAAGGCCGGAAAGCGCGGGTCCTCCTGCTGGGTGTACAGCCCGGCCTCGGACTGGAAGGTGTACGCGGGCATGTTCCCCGGGTCGGTAGAGCCGTCGTGGTACAGGCTCAGCACCATGTCCGGTGCGCCGAGGTGCTGGACGAGGAAGTAGCGGGCGTCGGGTGTGCCGGACCGGTCGGCCTCGGGCAGTCGGCTCCGGCCGTAGGCGTGTCCAAGGAGCCCGTAGGCACTGGAGACGGCATGCGCGTGCAGCCGCGGCCGGTCGGCTGCCGCCGGGAAGAACTCCGCCTCCGCCAGCGCGCGGACGACATCGGCGGCGAGGTAGTTCTCCAGCTGGAGGGTGTACCACAAGTGGGTCTTGTAGTCCCTGCCCAGCTCCTCGCTGTGGGCGTCGACGAACCCCCGCGCGATGTCCTTCACGGCGCCGGGTGTCCGGTCGCCGCCCAGCACCGCGATCGGGTTGCGTGAGCGCAGGTAGTCGTCGGTGAACAGCTCGGTGCGGCGCAGTTTGGCGGCGGAGCCCTCCGGGACCAGCACCACGATGTTGAGCTGGTCGGCCCCCACCAGACCGCAGTTGATGGCGCGGAGCACCGCGTCGCGCAGCGCGATGGCCTTGTTCGCCGACGAGGGGGTGACGATCGTGATGCGTTCGCCGGTGTCCTGAATGAACCGCACGGCCCGGGCAACGATGACGAGCGAGGCGAATGTCTTCGTCGTCATGGTGGCCGGATTGCGCATCAGATCCAGCAGGGAAAGTTTTCGGCCACCGTAGGAAGGCAGCGGCGTGACGGCGACATCGGAGACTGAAAGGTATTTCTGGACGGCCGACGTGAGGCGAGGCAACTCGACGCCGGGCGTGAATTCGGCGGGGTTCCCGCTCGTGCCACCGCCGAGCAGATCTCGAAGTGCCGCCTGGACCTGTTCGTAATATCGGGACAGGGTATTATTGATCAACATTCGACACCCCTCGACTGTCTCTCCACAAAGAAGCGGCACGGCCCTCCGACTGATGAATTCACAGGAGCCGCGCCGCACCACATTCTTCTTGTTAGGGCTTGGTCCCGATGTGGAAACCGTGCTCGTAGTCGAGTCCGGAGACGGTGCTGGCCCTCTCGAAGCCAACCTCGGTCAGCCAGCGCTCAAAATCCTCGGCCGGGTATGCCATTCCGGTGCCACTGGCGAGGATGTTGAAGTAGAGGCCAAGTCGCGCACCGTAAATGCCGGTGGTCTCGTCATCCGTGACGTTGTAGTCGTAGATGAAGACCCGGCCACCGGAGGGCAGCACGTCGTAGGCCTTCTTGAGAAGGGTGACGATCTGCTCCGGGGAGAAGATGCCGAGAACGTGGCTGAAAAGCACCGCGTCGGCGCCCTCGGGGAAGGGGGTGTCGAAGAAGTCGCCGGTGACAAGGTCGATCCGGTCGAGGTACTTCTGCGCTTCCTTGCCGTGGGCGAGCTGGGACACGCTCGGCTGGTCGAAGGCGGTCGACCGCATCTGGGGGTAGCGCTCGAGCAGCCGGGCGGTGGTGGTGCTGTCGCCGCCGCCGATGTCCAGCAGGTGCTTGACCGTGCCGAACTCCTCGCGCTCCACGAGGTCGTTGATCGAGGCCAGCGTGAACGCCGCCATGGCCTTGTGGAACACGGCTTCAAGCTCGGGGTTGCGGGTGAGCCGCTTGTACAGCGTGGGCTCGTCGCCGGGGTAGCTTTCCAGCGCGGTGTTCGTGCCGGCCTTGAGGGCCTTGGTCATCTGGCCGAAGGCGGGGTAATAGATCTCCTTCCACCCAATGAGGGTGTGCGCCCAACTGTCGGGCTCGTCGGAGGCCAGCAGGTCCTCGGCCACCGCAGAGTTGCGGTACTTACCTTCGGACCGCTCCATCAGGCCGGCCGCGCAGACGCCCTGAAGCAAGACGCGGAGCTGGTGCGAGGGTACGCCCGTGAACTCGCGTACGGCCTCGAAATCAGAGCCCGGGTTTTCCGAAAGGAAGATGAAGATGCCCAGTTCCGCCGCGGTAGCGGCGGCGTTGAACAGGGCCGGCGCATTCATGAGGAAGTCGAACTGCTGGTACTCCGGGCTATTCTTTTGCTGGCTTGGCATTACTTCTCGAGCCTCCGCATCCCTGGAACCTGTGGGTTCCGGTCGATTCGGTACGTATCGGGCTGTCCCGTGAAGGAAATGAGCTGCTACGCAACGGCAGTATTGTCAGCCCTGGAGTAGCCAGTCAACAAGATCACGATGTGGCGCACGTAACATTCACATGTCCAAAAATGGATGTCCGAAAACCGATTGCGCCAGCTTGGGCGGCGTGTAAGCATGTCATCTGCATGTCGTCTGCAGCCAGTTTGTCCAGTTTTCGCAATTCATATCGAGACATACGTACGGGGATCGGCGATGTCACTCAATAGCTTTGATGAATGGTCGCCGCTCAGGGAAGTGATTGTCGGCTCGGCGAAAAACTATGTTTCGCATGAGCGTGAACTTTCTTTCGAGCTTTTTTTCCACGACAACATCGCCGGGGACAACGACTCCGCCCGGCTGGAGTGGTACTACCCGCGGCTCCGCTCGCGCGGCGAGGAGCAGGCAGCCAGCGGCACCCGGGTCCCAGTCAAGAAGCGCTACGTCGACGAGCTGAACGAGGACCTGCAGGGACTGGCCGACACCCTCACTTCGCTCGGGGTGACGGTGCATCGTCCTACGGACGTCACCCCTGAGACGGCCTCGGTGCGCACTCCGGCCTGGTCCGCATCGGTCGTGCCGCCGCTCAACATCCGTGACAACACCCTGATCGTCGGTGACGAGATCATCGAAACGTCGCCGATGATCCGGTCCCGGTACTTCGAGACCCAGCTACTCAAGCCGGTGTTCCAGGAGTACTTCCGGCGTGGCGCCCGTTGGTCCGTGATGCCCAGGCCGCTGATGACCGACGCCTCCTTCGACCTGTCGTACGCGCGCTCCAGCACGGCCGGTGGTCCGATGGAGCCGATCGAGGACCCGCAGCCGTCACGCTACGACGTCGGCGTCGAGATGCTCTTCGACGCCGCGCAGTGCCTGCGCCTCGGTCATGACATCGTGGCCAACGTTTCGACGCGCAACCACGAGTTGGGTGTCGGCTGGCTGGAGCGGCATTTGGAGGGCCGCTTCCGTATCCACCGCGTCCACAAGCTCAGCGACAGCCACATCGACAGCATGGTGCTGGCGCTGCGCCCCGGAACGCTGCTGTGCCGCTCCGAGGCGGTGCTGGACTACCTGCCGGAGCCGCTGCGGAAGTGGGACGTCATCCTCCCGCCGGCGCCGGAGAGCTACAACTTCCCGCAGTACGAGGACGACGACCTGATCCTCACCAGCCGGTACATCGACCTCAACGTGTTCTCGGTGAGCCCGGACACCGTACTGGTCAACGATGCCTGTCCCGAGCTGATGCGCGAGCTGGAGCGGCACGGCTTCACCGTCGTCCCGGTCCGTCACCGCCACCGCCGGCTGTTCGGCGGCGGCTTCCACTGCTTCACCCTGGACACCGTGCGCGACGGCGGGCTCGAGGACTACCTCGTCTGATCCTTCCGCAGCCCGCTTCCCACCGAAGGAGGTCTCCCTTGTCCGCGGAACCGGTGCCCGCGTACCCGACCGAGCGTGGCCAACCGTTCGATCCGCCCCAGGAGCTGATGGAGTGGCAGGCCGGCGAGCCGTTGCAGCGCATGCGCTACCCCGACGGACACGTCGGCTGGGTGGTCACCAGTCACGAGCTGGCCCGCGCGATGCTCACCAACCCCCGGTTCAGCGCGCGTTCGGAGTTCAAGCGGGCGCCGGTGCACCGACCGGGCACTGAGCCGTTCTTCGGCGTCCCGGCTGCCCCCGGATGGCTCGTCGACATGGACCCGCCGGAACACACCCGGCTGCGGCAGCAGCTGGCGGGCCAGTTCACCGCGCGCCGAATGCGCGAGCTGCGTCCGCAGTTGGTAGGGATCGTGGACGAGCTGCTGTCCGCTATGGAGCGCGGCGGGCCGGGGGTGGACCTCGTGGAGGCCTTTGCGCTGCCCCTGGCCTCCCAGGTGATCTGCGAACTGCTCGGAGTCCCGTCCGGTGACCGTGCGGAGTTCCAGCGCAACAGCCGGATCCTCTTCAACCTCCACTCGACCGCGGCGGACACCTCCGCGGCCCTGGACCGGCTGTACGCCACCATCCGCGACATCGCTGCGGGCGGCGGGGAACCCGGCGAGACGCCCGGACTCCTCCAGGCACTGGCCAAGGACGGGACCCTGGACACGGAGGAGATCGCCGGAGTCGGCGTCCTGCTGCTGACCGCGGGACACGACTCGACCACGGGATCGTTGGCGCTGAGCGTGTTCGCGCTGCTGTCCCACCCTGACCAGCTCGCTCGGCTGACGGCCGATCCATCCATCGTCGACAACGCCGTGGAGGAGCTGCTGCGGTATCTCACCGTCTTTCACTTCGGGGTTCCGCGCGCGCCGTTGGAAGACTTCGAGTTCGCGGGGCAGCAGCTCAAGGCCGGTGACTCAATCACCATCTCGCTGTCCGCAGCCAACCGTGACCCGCGCTGGTTTCAGGACGAGGCGGACCGGCTGGACCTCACCCGGCGCACTACCGGACACGTGGCCTTTGGCTACGGCATCCACCAGTGCCTCGGCCAGAACCTGGTCCGGATGGAGATGCGCACGGCCCTGCCTGCGCTCTTCCAGCGGTTCCCCGCGCTTGCCCTCGCCGTCCCGGTCGCGGACGTCCCGCTCTCCACCGACATGAGTGTGTACGGGGTGCACCGCCTGCCCGTCGGCTGGTGACCCTCAACCCACGACGGAGGACCGAAGTGCAGGTGTCCGTGGACACGACGCTCTGTATCGGGTCGGGCCAGTGCGCGCTGGCCCTGCCCGAGGTGTTCGACCAGGACGACGTCGAAGGCCTGGTCGTCCTTCTCGACGCGAAACCGCCCCGCGAGTTGCACGACGACGTGGACGAAGCCGTCAATCGCTGCCCGGTGCAGGCGATCTCGACAATGGATCTCTGACGTCCACCGCCCAGAAAGAAGCCTTCTGACATGCGACTGAACAGCTTTGACGACTTCACTCCGCTCAAGGAGATCATCGTCGGATCCGCACACGGGTACGTCGACCGGATCCTGGACCTATCGTTTGACATGTTCATCAGCGACAACCTCTCGGGCACCCGTGGGTACTTCCCGAGTCTGTCGACGTGGCGCGAGAGCGAGGCGCGGGCCCGGCGCAACGACCCCGACCGCCTGGCCCTCAAGAAGCGCCTGCTCGACGAGCTCGTCGAGGACGTGGAGGGAGTGGCCCAGCAGCTCAAGGCCCTCTCGGTGAAGGTCCACCGCCCGGTCGAGCCGGCCCCTGACCTCACCAAGGTCACCACGCCGGCGTGGGACGCTACGGTGGTTCCGCCGCTCAACGTCCGTGACAACACACTCATCATGGGCGACGAGATCATCGAGACGCCGCCCACGCTGCGCGACCGGTACTTCGAGAACCAGTTCCTGAAGCCGGTGTTCATGGAGTACTTCAACCAGGGCGCGCGCTGGACGACTATGCCCCGGCCGGTGATGACGGACGCCTCGTTCGACCCGAACAACGAGAACGCCGCGCCCAACATCGAGATGCCGGAGAACCCGCAGCCGTCTCCGTACGACGCGGGCGTGGAGCTGATGATCGACGCCGCGAACTGCCTGCGACTCGGCCGGGACCTGATCGTCAACATCTCCAACGCCAACCACGCCCTGGCCTGCGACTGGCTGGAGCGTCACCTCGAAAGCCGCTTCCGGGTGCACCGGATGCACAAGCTGACCCAGAGTCACATCGACAGCGTCGTGGTCCCCCTGCGGCCGGGCGCCCTGCTGGTGCGCTCGGCGGACGTGGCGGACTTCCTGCCCGAACCGCTGCGCAAGTGGGATCTGATCGTGCCGCCGGCCCCGCAGATCAGCGATTACCCGCAGTACCCCAACGGCGACCCCATCCCGCCGAGTCCTTACATCGATCTCAACGTCCTCTCCATCGACGAGAACACCGTCATGGTCAACGACGCCTGCAAGACCCTCATCCGCACGCTCGAGGAGCACCGCTTCACGGTGGTCCCGGTGCAGCACCGCCACCGTCGGCTCTTCGGCGGCGGCTTCCACTGCTTCACGCTCGACACGGTCCGCACCGGCGGCGCCGAAGACTACATCTGAGCCGCTCCAGCACGTCGTCGAGGTACGTCCACTCGTGGCAAAGAGAGGCTGACGCATGCGCATAACCTCTGGCGATCCGGCCGCGGAGAACGGTCCCGAACCGGATCTGTCCGACCCGCAGTTCTACGGCACCGGTGACCCGCACCCGGTGTGGACGCGGCTGCGCGCCGAGGATCCCGTACACCGGCAGTGCCCCGTCGACGCCAAGCCGGCATTCTGGGCCGTCACGCGACACGCGGACGTGTCACGGGTGCTGGCCAGGCACGTCGAGTTCACGACGTCGCGGGGCAACATCCTGACGACGCTCGGGCAGACCGACATCGCCGGCGGGAAAATGCTCGCGGTCACCGACCCGCCGGAGCACAAGCGGCTCAAAGATCCGCTGGCCCCGCACGTGTCCCGGCAGGCGGTCCGCGACCACGAGCCCGCGCTGCGACAGTTCTCCCGGCGGCTGCTCTCCGTCGGTGCCCGCGAGGATACCTGGGACTTCGCGGCCCAGGCCGCGGGCTACCCGATCGCCATCGCGGGTCTGCTGCTCGGGATCCCGGAGTCCTCCTGGGACCGGCTGAAGCACTTCACGTACGCGGCGGTGGCGGAGTCCGATCCGGATTACGCCCCGGAAGGTTCCTCGCGTTCCCAGGTGCTGAGCCGGGCGCACTCCGAAATCTTCCTCTACTTCGCCACGGAGGTGTCCCGACCGGAGCGGGCCGAGGCGGACGACCTGATCGGGGCGCTCCTGCGGGCCGTGCCGGACGGCGAGCCGCTGAGCCGCGAGGAGGTCATCCTCAACGCCTACAGCCTCCTAATCGGTGCGACCGTCACCACGTCGCACGCGGCCAGCGGCGGCCTCCTGGCGCTGCTGGAGAACCCCGGCGAGTACGCCAGGTGGCGGGCCTCCGGGGACACGGGTTCCCTAGTGGAGGAGATCCTGCGCTGGACCTCGCCCGCCAACCACGCGCTGCGCCACACCATCGACGAGGTGCGGCTGGGTGACGCCTGCATCGGTGCCGGACAGCCCGTCACCGCGTGGCTGGGCTCGGCCAACCGTGACGAGAGCGTGTTCCCCGAGCCGTTCCGCTTCGCGGTGGACCGGAAGCCGAACCGGCACATCGCGTTCGGTGTCGGGGCACACCGCTGCATCGGCGCGCACGTGGCGAGGCTCGCCCTGACCGTGCTCTTCGAGGAGATCGCCAAGAACTTCGAGCGGATCGAGCTCGCCGGAGAGCCCCGCCACCTTCACTCCACCTTCATCGCGGGCATCAAGAGCCTGCCCGTTCGCACCGTCCTGGGGCCTGACGGGGTCGGCCTGCGAGACCTACAGCCACTCGGCAAGACCACTGAGGAAGCACTGTGACAACCCCGGCACACCCGATGACCGCACCGAACGGGGCCGATCCTGGCCTCAGTTCGCACCCGACCCACCACGTGGTCCGGTGCCTGCGGATCGAGGGTGAGTTCGACGGCGAGGCCGCACGCGACGCCCTCCGCCCGGTCGCGGTCCGTCTCGCGGCGTGGCACGACGCCCACGTCACGGCGGACGACAGTCAGGCGTCGCCGCCGGACGCCATGCCCGTCGACTTCGCCGAGTTGCGGGTGTCGGCCGACAAGGCGATCGAGCTGGCCGTACGGGAAACCGCGGCGCCTTTCGCGCTCCCGAACGACCCCCTTCTGAGAATCCGCGCTCTGCGCGTCGCCGACCGGGAGTGCCTCCTGGTCGCCGTCGCCCACCGCTCGCTGTTGGACCCGGTTGGGCTGGACGCCTTCCTCGTAGAGCACGCGCGCGCCTACAGCGCGGCCCGACGGGGCGAGTCCCTCGCCCCTGTCGAGCCGCCGGAGCCGGCGCGGCCCTCCGCCGTGCAAGCCGCCTCCGACCTCGCGTACTGGCAGGCGCAGTCGCCGCTCCCCGTGCTGGACCTGCCGACGGACCTACCCCGTCGGCCCCGGTCCGCCCGCGGCGGCGCGGTGGAGCGTTTCCTCCTGCCAGCCGACCTGACCAGGAGTTTGAGCGAGCTGTCCGGGACCC
Source organism: Streptomyces sp. 2A115 (assembly GCF_052245575.1). NCBI lineage: Bacteria > Bacillati > Actinomycetota > Actinomycetes > Kitasatosporales > Streptomycetaceae > Streptomyces > Streptomyces sp. 2A115. The sequence goes on from NZ_JBQQCG010000085.1 coordinate 32,619, forward strand.
CGGACGGCACCGCCGCCGTGTATGCAGCCGCCGCCGTGCTCCTCGCCCGCCACACCGCGCAGTCGGCGGTCCCGCTCCTGGTGCCCGTGCGCCCGTTCCCGGCTGACCCGGACCCCCGCGTCGGCAGGCCCGAGACCGACGTTGTGCTGACCCTGCGGCTGGACGGCGACCCGACGTTCCGGGAGCTGGTCGCTCAGGCCGGTGCCGAGCTGGCCCGGGCACGAGCGCACTCCTCCACCCTCCCGCCCGGCGCGCTCGCCGAGCTTGCCGGGCGGTGCGGGGACCCAAACCGCCAAGCGGCGCCCGCCAAGTTCGCCGTCCGGAGGCAGTCCGCCGGGCTGCCGGACTATGCGGAAGCCTCGTGTGACCCGGTCGACCTGGACCTCGGCACGGCCGCCCGCGACCTCTCCTTCGCTCTCGACCTGCGCGACGACGAACTCCACGGGACGCTGGAGTACGACACTGGCCTGTTCGCCCCGGTCACGGCGAAGCGGCTGGTGCGCCGCCTGGAGCACCTTCTCACCGCGGCCGCCCGGCAGCCCGACGCCCGGGTCGCCACCCTGCCCGTGCTTCCGCCCGACGAACGCGAGCTGGTGGTCTCGGTGTGGAACCAGACCGCGCGCGACTTCCCGCGCGACCGCACCACGGCCTCCTTCTTCGAGGAGCAGGTGCTACAGAATCCCTCGGCGATCGCCGTCGAGCACGAGGACGTGACGCTTACCTACGGGGAGCTCAACAAACGGGCGAACCGTCTGGCCCACCAGCTGATCGGCCTGGGCGTGATTCCCGACCAGCCCGTCGGCCTGTGCCTGCCCCGGTCGGTCGACACGATCGTCTGCCTGCTCGGCATCCTCAAGGCCGGGGGCGCCTATCTCCCGCTCGATCCCAGCTACCCTGCCGAACGGCTCGCCTACGTGGTCGATGACGCCGGGGCTCGCATCGTGCTCACAGACAAGGAGCACACGGCCGCGTTCACCGGGACCGCCGCCCGGGTGCTCCTCCGCGACGAGCCGGAGTCCACAAGTGGGACGGTCGAACCGCCCGGGACCGACCCCGAGGTTCCGGCCACGGCGGAACACCTCGCCTACGTCATCTACACCTCGGGCTCCACGGGCGCCCCCAAGGGCGTCGCCGTCACACATCGAGCTCTCGCCCGGCTCGTCAAGGGCCCGGACTACATCGAGCTCGGCCCGGGAGACGCACATCTGCAGCTCTCACCGCTCTCTTTCGACGCGTCGCTGATCGAGCTGTGGGGATCGCTGCTCAACGGCGGCACGCTGGTGCTGCCGCCCTCCAGGCTTCCATTCCCCGACCAGCTCAAGGCCGCACTGCAACGCCACCGCATCACGACCCTGCTTCTCGTTTCACCCCAACTGCACGTGGCGGCCGAACAGTTCCCCGAGGAGCTGGCGCGTGTCCGGCAACTGCTCGTGGGCGGCGACGTGCTCTCGCCCGCCAGCGCGGCGCACCTCCTGCCCTATCTGGACGACACCCGCTTCCTCCATGTCTACGGGCCGACGGAGTGCACGCTCTTCGCGACCTGGAAGCCCATCACGGCAGTCGACACCAGCCGTCCCACCATTCCCATCGGCCGGCCCATCGCCAACACCCAGGCATACGTCCTGGACGAGGACCTGAATCCACTGCCCGCCGGAGTCCCCGGGCACCTGTGGCTCAGCGGCGACGGCCTGGCGCGCGAGTACCTGGGCCGCCCCGAGCTGACCCGGGAGCGCTTCCTCCCCGACCCGTTCGGCCCGCCGGGAAGCCGTATCTACCACACCGGAGACCTGGCGCGCTGGCTCCCGGACGGCGACCTGGAGTTCCTCGGACGCAGCGACGACCAGGTCAAGATCCGCGGCTACCGCATCGAACTGGGCGAGATCGACGCCGCCCTGGCCGCGCACCCGGACATCCGGTCCGTGGCCACCGTCCTCCGTGCCGACGCCCCCGGCGGACAGGCGTTGGCCGCCTACCTGGTGGGCGACCGGCACCCCGGTGACGCCGAGCTGAGGGAGCACCTCGGGTCCCGCGTGCCCGCATTCATGGTCCCGGCAGCCTTCGTGTGGCTCGACGCGATCCCCCTGACCTCGAACGGCAAGGTGGACCACAAGGCCCTGCCCGCACCGGAGTTCGGCGGCGGAGGCGACCCGGAGGACGGGCCGCGCACCTCGTTGGAGGAGCAGGTCCTCGGCACGGTTGCCGAGACCCTCGGGTTGCGCACCGTGGGCGCCGAGGAGGACTTCTTCGATCTGGGCGGCAACTCTCTGCTGTTGGTCGAGCTGTTCACCCGCCTGGAAAAGCTGGTTCCGGACGGCGGGCTGAGCCTGGTGGACCTCCTGGAGAACCGCACGGGTGCCGGGATCGCCGCACTCATCGAGCGATCTCGAGGAGTCGCGTGACCCACGGCAAGACACCCTGGCTCCTCGGGCACGTCGAGCCCGGCACCGAAGGCGAGCGCCTGTTCTGCTTCCCGCACGCGGGAAGCGGCGCGAGCGCCTTCCGCCTCTGGCCGACACACTTGCCCGCCTCGGTCCAGTGTTGCCCGGTGCAGCTCCCGGGCCGCGAGAACCGGGTCGCGGACCCGATGCCGGACACGATGGACGAACTGGCGGCGCGGACAATCGAGGCGCTGCTGCCGATGCTGCGCCCGCCGTACATCCTCTTCGGGCACAGCTTCGGCGGTCTGCTGGCGTACGCGGTGGCCCAGCACCTGCACGAGCGAGGGCACCCGCTGCCGCGGGCGCTGCTGATCTCGGGCGCCCGTCCGCCGCACGTCGCGGCCGAGGAGTCGTACCACACGCTTCCGCACGACGAGCTCCTCAGCCATGTGCGCGCGACCAACGGCATCGCCGAACCCCTTTTGAAGCACGCGGAGTTCGTCCGCCGACTCCTCGACGTGCTGCGCAACGACCTGCGGATCGCCGCCGAGTACCGGCCCGCTGCCAGCGAGCCACTGCGCTGCCCGATCCAGGTCTTCGCGGCGGATGACGACTCCGTGGTGCCGCCGTCGCTCATGGACGGCTGGCGCGCGTACGCGGGCGGGGACTTCGACGTCCGGCGGGGCCCTGGCGATCACTACGCGGTCTACGACGTGTCAGGCGGCCTTTTCACCGAGATCGCCCGCCACGGCCTGGCCGATCGCTGAGCGTGCATGACGGGCGCGAGGAACATCTCGCCGCGATGATAACGATGAGGAGACAACCCGGTATGGACACAGCCGTGTCAACCCGATCACCTGAAGCGCCGCAGCTGTCCGGCATGGTGGACAGCCGTCTGCCCGCGTCCCCGCTGTTCGGCGGTGGTGCCGCGGCAGACGCGCGCCTGCTGAGCACCTACACCGAAGCCTGTGCCGAGTTGATTGCGGCCATGCCGCCGCTGGCCGATCGCTCTCCCGCCGAACGCGGCGACGTCGACCGGGTCGAGCACGCCGCACGGCGCACCCGGCACGCCTTCCTCTCAGTGCACGCCGGACACCTCTACGACGAGCTCACCGAAGGCCGCAACCGCCAGGTCCGCCTGGACGAACTGGCGTTCGCTGCGGCGGAGAACTACCCGGGCCTGGTCCCCACCCGCGCGCAGGTGTCCGTCGACCGCCGACTGCCGCAGGCCGAGAAGTCGGGCGGGGAAGTCGACCAGGGAATCCTCTTTGCGCACCTTCTCGACCGACGGGAGACGGGCGAGCACCTCCTGCGGTCGATGCTGGCGCCGACCCCGCGCGCGCTCGACTTGCTCCCCGACTTCCACAGGACCGGCCATGTGGACCTCGGCCAGGCAGTGATCCGCCGCGACGGCTTCGTGGCCGAGGTGACCATCTGCAACCAGGACGTCCTCAACGCCGAGGACGACGCGGTGGTCGAGGCCCTGGAGACGGCCGTCGACCTCGCCCTCCTCGACGATGCGGTGTCGGTGGGCGTGCTGCGCGGCAGCGTCCTGTCCCATCCCCGGTACAGCGGCCGGCGCGCCTTCGGCGCTGGTATCAACCTCACCCACCTTTACACCGGGCAGATATCGTTCGTCGACTTCATGCTCCGCCGCGAGCTGGGGTACATCCGCAAGCTGATCCACGGGCTGCACCACAGCCCGACGGACGGCATGCTCCGCCTCCCAGGCGGCAAGCCGTGGGTGGGCGCCATCGACACCTTCGCCATCGGAGGCGCCACCCAGGTGGCGCTGGTCCTCGACCGGGTGGTCACCGGGACCGACGCCTACTTCTCGCTTCCCGCGCTCGCGGAGGGCATCATCCCCGGCGCGGCCAACCTGCGCCTCGGACGTGTGGTCGGGCGGCGCATGGCGGAACGGCTGATCTTCTTCGGCGAGAAGGTCGCGGCCACCAGCCCCGAGGCCCGGGAGCTGTGCGACGAGGTCGTCGAGCCGGAAGCGGTCGATGCGGCCGTGGCGGCGTCAACCGAGCGCCTTGCCGACCCCGCGGTTCCCGCCAACCGTCGCATGCTGCACCTGGCCGAGGAGTCCGAAGACCTCTTCCGCACGTACATGAGCCGGTACGCGCTGGAGCAGTCGGCCCGGATGCACAGCCCCGACGTGGTGGCCAAGTTGGAGCGCACCTGGATCAACAGGAGGCCAGGCAGCGTGTCGGGAGCGCGGCCCGAACGGGCCGGGGAAGCACCTGAGCCCGGCGCAGTCCACCCGTAGGACAGTGCCCGGCCGCTCCCGAACCGTACAGAAAGCGAGTATCCCCATGTCGATCACAGCTGACGCGTACCTCAATGGTCCGCGACCGGCGCCGGACGAGTTGCTGCCCTCGGCCGTGCCGGTGCGCTTCGTCACCGAGGCGGGAACTGCGGCCGACGCACCCTCGGGGTATGCCGCTCCCTCCGACGAAAGGCTGAGTGAGGCCTACCGCCGGATGGTTGTGGCACGGCGGTTCGACCAGCAGGCGAGTGCCCTGACCCGGCAGGGGCGGCTCGCCGTCTACCCGTCGAGCCGGGGGCAGGAGGCCTGTCAGGTCGCCGGAGTCCTGGCGCTGCGGCAGCAGGACTGGCTCTTCCCCACCTACCGCGACACCGCGGCCGTGGTGGCGCGCGGCGTGGACGCGGTGGACGTCCTGACCCTGCTGCGCGGCGACTGGCACTGTGGCTACGACCCTATGGCGACCCGGGTGGCACCCCTGTGCACACCGCTGGCCACGCAGCTGCTGCACGCGGTCGGGATGGCGGACGCCCTGCGGCGCAAGGGTGAGGACGGCGTGGTGATGGCCTTCGTGGGGGACGGGGGAACGAGCGAGGGTGACTTCCACGAGGCGTTGAACTTCGCCGCGGTCTTCGGCACCCCCGTGGTCTTCCTCATCCAGAACAACCAGTACGCGATCTCCGTGCCGCTCGCGGAGCAGACCGCGGCACCGGCCCTCGCATACAAGGGAGTCGGATACGGGGTGCGCTCCGAGCAGGTCGACGGCAACGACCTGGTGGCCGTGCTGGCGGTGCTGGACGAGGCAGTGGAACATGCGCGCTCCGGGCGTGGCCCCTTCCTCGTCGAGGCCCACACCTATCGCCTGGACGGCCACACCAACGCCGACGATCCGGGCCGCTACCGGGACGAGGAGGAAGTACGCCGGTGGGCCACCGCGGACCCGCTGCCCCGGCTCCAGGCGTGGCTGCGTGCGCGCGGCGCACTGACCGATCAGGAGATCGGCGTGGCACAGGCGGAGGCCGAGGCGCTGGCGGCGGACCTGCGGGCCAGGATCGAGCTGGACGGCCCGTCGAACGTGCTTGAGATGTTCGACCACGTCTACGCCGACCCGACACCCCAGCTGAAGGAGCAGCGGCGCTCTCTTCAGATCGAAGTAGAGAGCACGGAGGCCTGACGTGGGTACGGTGACAATGGCACAGGCCCTCAACGCGGCGCTGCGGGACGCGCTGCGCGAGGACGACCGCGTGCTGACCTTCGGGGAAGACGTGGGCCGCCTCGGCGGTGTCTTCCGTATCACCGACGGACTGCGGGACGAATTCGGTGAGCGACGCTGCTTCGACACGCCGCTGGCCGAGTCAGGGCTCGTGGGATTCGCGGTCGGCCTGGCCATGGGCGGGTTCCGGCCGGTTGTGGAGCTCCAGTTCGACGCCTTCGCGTATCCGGCGTTCGAGCAGATCGCCTCGCACGTGGCGAAGATGCGCAACCGCACCCGCGGGCGTGTGCCGCTGCCGATGGTGATCCGCGTCCCCTACGGCGGAGGGATCGGCGGCGTCGAGCACCACAGCGACTCCAGCGAGGCGTACTACGCCCACACCCCCGGCCTGAAGGTTGCCACTCCGGCCACGGTCGAGGACGCCTACTGGCTCTTGCGAGACGCAGTGCACGACCCGGACCCGGTGGTGTTCCTGGAACCCAAGAAGCTGTACTGGTCCAAGGAGGACGCCGACCTGGCGCGGCGGGGCGCGGCTCCGACCGGGCGGGCCGTGATCCGGCGCCCGGGCCGGGACGCCACCCTGCTCGCGTACGGCCCCTGCGTTCCGATCGCGCTCGACGCCGCAGCGGAGGCGGCGCGGGACGGAATCGACGTCGAGGTAATGGACCTGCGCACGCTGGTTCCCTTCGACGACGAGACAGTGACGGCGTCGGTACGGCGAACCGGCCGCTGTGTGGTCGTCCAGGAGGCACAGGGCTTCGCGGGCATGGGTGCCGAGATCGTGGCACGGGTGCAGGAGCGTTGCTTCCACTCGCTGGAGGCCCCGGTGGTACGGGTCGCTGGCTTTGACGTCCCGTACCCGCCGCCGAAGCTGGAGCGTGCGTACCTGCCCGGTGTGGACCGAGTGCTGGACGCGATCCACCGGCTGCAGTTCGACGACCAGCCCGACGTCCTGCACCTCGCGCCGGAGGCCTCATGACAACCGTGCGTGAGGCCAGAGTGTTCCGGCTGCCGGACCTCGGTGAAGGGCTGACCGAGGCGGAGATCGTCGCGTGGCGGGTGGCTCCGGGCGAACGCGTCGGAGTCGACCAGGTGGTCATCGAGGTCGAGACGGCCAAGGCCGTCGTCGAGGTGCCCGTGCCGTACGCCGGGACCGTGCTGGAATTGCACGCCGACATCGGTGCTGTGCTCCCCGTGGGAGCCCCGCTGATCTCCGTGAGCGGCGCTGCAGCCACCGCGTCAGTTGCGGAACGACACGGCGGAGACGCCCCGGCCGGGAGCGGCAACGTCCTCGTCGGCTACGGGACGAGTCCGGCTGGTACCGGCAGCCGTCGGCGCGGCCGTCGGGCCGCTGTGGCGACCGCACCGGCGGCAACAGCGTCCCCCCGGGCCGAGGACCGCGACACCGACCCGGCGGCCGCGCCGTTGGTGATCTCCCCGCTGGTCCGTGCAATGGCACGGCGACACGGCGTGGACCTGAGCACGGTCGCACCGAGCGGGGCGCACGGGGTGATCCTGCGCCGTGACGTCGAGCAGGCCATAGCGGCGAAGGCGCGGCCCGCCGAACGGCGCGCGACGAAGGCAGGAGGGGCCACTACCGACGAGCGCGTCCCGCTGCGGGGCCTACGCAGGGCCGTGGCGGAGAAGCTGGCCCGCAGCAACGCGATCCCGCACGCCACCACCTGGGTCGACGTGGACGCCACCGCTCTGATGGAGGCCAAAGAGGTCCTTCGGGTCGCCGATCCGACGCGGCAGATCGGCTTGCTGGCATTGCTGGCCCGCTTCTGCGTCGCAGCGCTCCGCAAATACCCGGAGCTCAACTCGACGGTGGACGTCGAGCGCGGCGAGATCGTCCGCCTCTCCGACATTCACCTGGGCTTCGCCGCGCAGGCCGAACGCGGCCTGATGGTGCCCGTCGTGCGTGAAGCCCACCGGAAGACGACGGCCGAACTGGCCGACGAACTCGCCATGCTGACCGGACTCGCACGTTCCGGCGGGCTACCGCCCAAGGCCCTGACCGGCGGCACGTTCACGCTCAACAACTACGGCGTGTTCGGCGTCGACGGCTCGACGCCGCTCATCAACCACCCCGAGGCCGCGATCCTCGGCGTCGGCCGCATCGTCGACAAGCCTTGGGTGGTCGACGGCGCGCTCGCCGTGCGCAAGGTCACCCAGCTCTCCCTCACCTTCGATCACCGGGTCTGCGACGGAGGCGTCGCCGGCGGATTCCTGCGCTACGTCGCGGACTGTGTGGAGCGTCCCGCGGTGTTCCTGGCCAATGTCTGACCCTCCCCGCCATCACCGTTCCCGACCGTCCCCGGACAGGTCCCAGCGGCATGTCAACAAGAGGATTCGATCATGGTTTCAGCGTTCCCACTGGTGCGCACGGCCAGCCCACTGCCCGCTGACCAGCGTGCCGCCATCCTTGACGCACCCGGATTCGGCCTGCACTTCACCGATCACATGGCCTTCGCAAGCTGGACGCCGGAGGCCGGCTGGCACGATCGCAGAATCCAGGCGCTCCAGCCGTTCTCCCTCCACCCGAGCGCAGCGGTCCTGCACTACGCCCAGGAAATCTTCGAGGGGCTGAAGGCGTACCGGCACGCGGACGGGAGCGTCTGGCTGTTCCGGCCCGAAAGCAACGCACGTCGCTTCAGGCGGTCCGCGGAGCGAATGAGGTTGCCGCAGCTGCCGGAGCAGGACTTCTTCGCGAGCATCGAGGCACTCATCCGAGCCGACGAGCCGTGGGTGCCGGCGGGCACGGGAACGGTGAGCCTCTACCTCAGGCCGTTCATGTTCGCCGCAGAGGCCTTCCTCGGCGTGCGGCCGTCCAGGCGGGTGGTGTACTCGGTCATCGCCTGTCCCGCGCAGCCGTACTTCAACCCCGGTGGTGTGACCCTGTGGGTGAGCACCACTTATACCCGCGCGGCCGTCGGCGGCACTGGTGCCGCAAAGTGCGGGGGCAACTACGGCGCGAGCCTGGCCGCCCAGACCGAGGCGGAGCGACACGGCTGCGATCAGGTCCTCTACGTGGACGGCGCGGATGAGGAGGCCTGCATCGAGGAGTCCGGCGCCATGAACCTCTTCTTCGTCACCACCAGAGGCGAGCTGGTGACGCCGGCGCTCGGCACCATCCTCGAAGGCATCACCCGCGACACAGTCCTGATGCTGGCCTCCGAGTTCGGCCTGACGCCGGTCGAGCGGGCCGTTCCCCTCGCGGAACTGCGCGCAGGGCTCGCCGACGGGACCGTGACAGAGGTGTTCGCGGCGGGTACCGCCGCGGTCATCACGCCAGTCACGGGGATCAAGGGCGACGGCTACGCATTCATGATCGGCGGGGGGAAGCCGGGCGAGCTGTCGTTGGCGCTTCGTGAGCGGATACTGGACATCCAGTACGGGCGGGTCGCCGACACGCACGGCTGGCTGCGAAGTGTCGTCTGACGGCCGGGATCCGATGGCAGCGTTGGTGCTCATCGCGCTCGGGCTCTTCGCGCTGAGCTTCGGAGTCTTGTGGGCCATGGACTACCGAGGGATGGTGACACGCCTTCACCACCTCCTGCCGACGGAGCGCGATCAACTGCCGCGCGGCTGCGCCGGACGACACTGCCCCCCGCGCAGCCCGCCGTTCAACGCGTCACAGGAGCGCTGCTCGCCGTCGTCGGTTTGGTCTGCGTAGTCACCGGTATGCGAGCCCGCATGCCGTAGCTGCGGGCGTCGCTTCCAGGTGCACCCGTGAAGAACTGGACGTTTCCGATCAGGGAACAGCCGGGGCCTCTGGAGCGGCATATCGAGGACAATCGGTGATCCCGTGGGAAACAGGCTGGAGGGCCCAGGACTCCACGGAACCCGGGTGCCTCTGTGCTTGTCAAGCCGCCTGAGCAAGGCGGGACTTGGCTCTGCGCTCGTCGGCGACGCGGCGTCAACACCTGACCTTGCCCAGGCCCGAACCATGGGGCTGACCACGGCGGGCGATCTTCCAGACGATGCCGCGCTCGCGCAGCTGTCGACGGTAGACGTCGTGGTCGTAGCCGCGGTCGGCATACAACACCGCAGGCCTGCGCCGAGGCCGCCCACGCTTGCCCCCCACCGGCGGCAGGCCGTCGACCAGCGGCAGGAGCTGAGTGACATCGTTACGGTGTCCACCCGTCAGTGACACCCGCAACGGAATGCCGTGCGCCTCGGTCAGCACCGGATGCTTCGAGCCCTTTTAGAGACGTGTCGCGGCCTGGACGGGCCCGGCGACAGCTCGGGAGCGGCTGTGGGGCGGCCATGCAGTCACGGTCGTGACCGTCGGTGCGTCCAGCACCGGCACGGCGGCGAGATCGTCGCGCAGTTGGGCTCGGCACGACTCCGGCGCGATCCAGCAAGCGCGGCCGAGCGCGACCAGCTGGTTCAGCTGCGCATGGTCCTGAACCTGCGGACCGGGGCCGTCCGGTCCTACTGGTCACGCCCCACCAACACACCTCAACAAGATCGTGTCACAAACTTTGAGTCCGTCTGTTGGACCTGCGGAATGCCTTGCGGCGGGAGAGCTCAGCGGCATAGTCAGCACGTGTCGAGCCAGCCTCCTTGGTCCACTTCTCGGCCCGGTTGACGTGCGGTCCGAGGAAGCGGCTGAGGACGACGGCGGGGAGCTCGGCAGAGAGATCCATCAGCGTCGTGTTGCGGGCGGGCCATGCCTTGATGCCCAGGGCGGTGAGCTTGCGCATGAGCTGTCGGCTGCTGATGGGCTGTCCGCCGGCCGTGCCCGGGAAGAGCCAGGGGTGATCGTCGCTGCGTCCGAGGGTCGAGTAGCCGTGCCGCTGCTGGGCAAGCTCCAACACGAGGGAGTCCAGCGGGGGCGGCAGGCCGGTCGGGTCCGGCTCGTGCAAGTAGCCCGGGCCCGCCGCGCGTTGGAGATCGCAGTCAAGGCCGATGCCCTTTCCGTCTATTTCCAGTACCTGGAACTCCGTCACGCCGTCGAGATCCACCGTCTCACCGGGCTCGTTGTGCGGTGTCCGCTCGACGAGATGAACCGGCAGCGGTGCTCCACGCAGCTGTTGATCCGGGTTCCGCCGTCCGAGCGTGAGATCTCCGCGCTCTGCGAGGGCTGGGCCGACGAGTTGTCGACGTGCCGCAAGTTCGCCACCGGCGCCCGCAACTTCGCAGCGGCACAGCTGATGTCGCAGGTGGGCAACCTGAGCCAGACCCACCGGCCCCGGTGACGAGGAGGACACGGGCGGCGAAACGTCGTCTGGAAAAAATCTTGGTGTGTGATGTCGAAACCTGGTCTTCCCGTTCGAGCTCCAGTCAGAGGGGCTGATACGCGAGCTCCGGAGATTGAAGGGAACAGGGACGATGTCCCACACGAATACGGTGACAACGGCCGCGAAGGCCGCAGGGCAAGGCCGCCTCCCGGCCCCCCGGGCCGGGAGGAGCCTTCTGGTCTGCGGTGCCATCGCCGGGCTGTTCTACGTCGTGGTGTCGCTGACCCAGGCACTGACCCGGGAGGGCTTCGACCTCACCCGGCACGCCTGGAGCCTGCTCGCCAACGGCAGCCTGGGCTGGATCCAGATGACCACCCTGATCGTGACCGGCCTGCTGGTCACCGCCGGAGCCGGTGGCCTGCGCCGCGCCCTGCCCCCGGGCAGAGCGTGCACCTGGGCTCCCCGACTGTGGGCGATCTATGGACTGAACACGATGGGAGCCGGGATCTTCCGCGCGGACCCGGCGCTGGGCTTTCCCCCCGGTACGCCCGACAGCGGCACCTCCACAAGCTGGCACGGCGTGGTGCATTTCGTGCTGGCAGGCATCGGCTTCGTCTGCCTCGTCGTGGCGTGCTTCGTGCTGGCACGACACCTTGCAGACGCTGGCCTGCGGGGATGGGCGATGTTCTCGCTCACCACCGGGGCCGTGTTCCTGGCGGGATTCCTCGCGCTGGCCGCCAGCGGCGGACGCAGCTGGGCGAACCTGACGTTCACGGCGGCGATCCTGCTGTCCTGGGCGTGGATGTCAATGATCTCAATCCACTTCCACGGTTGCGTCCCACGCACTGCAACCGCATAGCCTCCCGCCACACCACGAAAGGTTCGATCATGCGATACCTGGCGTTGCTCAAGGCCGCCCGCCCAACCACACCGCCCCCGCCCGAGTTGATGGCCGCGATCCTCAAACTCGGCGAGGAGGCGACCAGTGCCGGCAGCCTGCTGGACACCGCGGGCCTGGCCCCAGGAGCGATGAGCTCTCGCGTCAGCCTCTCTGAGGGGAAACTGAGCGTGACGGACGGCCCGTTCGCCGAGGCCAAGGAGATCATCAGCTACGCGCTGTACGAGGTACGCACCAAGGAGGAGGTCGTCGAGTGGACCTCACGCTTCATGCAGTTGCACCGGGACCTGTGGCCGGGTTGGGAAGGCGACGCTGAGGTCCTGAAGGTGATGGGGCCCGAGGACTTCGCCTCGCCCGCCTAGCGCGGGGATGGTTGGATCGGCAGCGTGGCAGCTGCCGATCCAACCGATCCCGAAGACCTCCCGCGCGCGACCCATCGGGCCGTGGAAGCGGTGTGGCGCATCGAGTCGGCCAGGCTGATCGCGGGCCTTGCCAGGCTCGTACGAGACGTCGGCTTGGCCGAAGAGCTTGCGCAGGACGCCCTGGTCGTCGCGCTGGAGCAGTGGCCGAAGACCGGCATTCCCGATGATCCCGGCCCGTGGCTGAGGGCGACGGCGAAGCATCGCGCGATCGATCTCCTGCGGCGACGGGAACGGTACGCGGCCAAGCTCAACCTGCTCGGTCGCGACGTGGAAATCCAGCAGGAGCACGCCGGGGCCGAGTTGGACGCCGCGTTGGACGACCACATCGGCGACGACCTGCTCCGGCTGATGTTCACGGCGGCTCACCCGGTGCTGTCCGCCGAGGCGAAGGCGGCGCTGACCCTCCGGTTCCTGGGTGGACTGACCACCGGGGAGACCGCGAGGGCCTTCCTGATCACGGAACCCACCGCCGCCCAGCGCATCGTACGGGCCAAACGCGCACTGGCCGACGCCGGCGTCACTTTCGAGATGCCCACCCCGGCCGACATGGCCGACCGGCTGTCCTCGGTTCTGGAGGTCATCTACCTGATCTTCAATGAGGGCTATTCCGCCACAGGCGGCGAGGACTGGGCACGCCCCGCGCTGTGCCAGGAGGCACTGCGGCTGGGCCGCGTTCTCGCTTCCCTCCTTGCGGACGAGGCCGAGGTACACGGTCTGGTGGCGCTCATGGAGCTGCACGCCTCCCGCCTGCCGGCCCGAACCGACGCCTCCGGCCAGCCGGTGCTCCTCCTCGACCAGGACCGGCGCCTGTGGGACCGGCTCCTCATCCGCCGCGGCCTCGAAGCCCTCGACCGTGCAGAGACCCTGGGCGGCGGCCCCTACACGCTGCAGGCCGCGATCGCCGCGTGCCATGCCCAGGGACACTCCGCGGACGACACCGACTGGCCGCGCATTGCCGCCCTGTACGAGGTGCTTGCCTACATCCAGCCCTCTCCCGTGATCCTCCTCAACCGAGCCGCCGCGGTGGGCATGGCGGACGGTCCGGAACGAGGGCTGGCCCTCGTCGACGAACTGACCGGGGAGCGGGCACTCAAGAACTATCCCCAGCTTCCGGCGGTGCGCGCAGAAATGCTGGCCCGGATGGGCCGGCAAGACGAGGCACGCGCCGAGTTCGGGCGGGCCGCAGAGCTGACACGTAACAAGGCCGAGCGAAACCTCTTCCTCCAACGCGCCGCCGACCCCGGCCGCCAATCGGAATAGACGCGCACACGGAGATGCTCACTTCGCTCGACGCCGTGGGAGACCACCGGTCTGCCCCTGCCGTATCCCAGCGGGATGGCTGCGGGACATGAAAATCGGGTCAAATTCCTCAAACACCAAGGATATGGGCGAGCCGACTTCGACCTCCCCTGGCGACGCGTACCGCTCCTCCCGTAGCGGTCACGCCCGGTCATCCCGAAGTGTTGATCAGAGTCATCACAACTGGCGCAGATAGACCACCAACACCCTCAAGAAAAGGGCACACTGCACCATCTCAACACCTCTCCCCTGACCCCCACGACCCGAAATACACGCCCCCTTCGGTCCTCCCCCGCCCTCCGAACCGCCCAGCGTGCTCCCGGGGGCTTCCGCCTCCACCGGCCGCTCAACGCCCGAGGCGGCTGAGGTTCAGACTGAAGCAGCCTCAGTTCCGCTGAACTCCGGGCGGTCCATCGACTGGGGCCGGACCCGGCAGCAGTGCGAGACCTACCTGCTGACGCGGTTCGGCGTGCGTCGGGAGATTCGTAGGTCTCGGCCAGAGGGCGGCTGGCCGATCTGCCGGCGGCAGTAACTACATCTCAGCCGAGTTGGGGAGGACGCTGGATCGCTTCGGGCTCCGCAGATCCGCCGGCCGCACCGGGATCTGCTTCGACAACGCCATGGCCGAATCATTCTTCGGCGCCCTGAAGAACAAGCACGTATCAAGGGTGACCTACCTGAACCGCGAGGCCGCCCGGCAGAAGCCTGTCCGGAAAACGCGAGGCCCCTCAGCCCAGTCCGCCACCCGGCGGCACCGCTTGGTGGTCAGGTGCGGGGAGTAGTTGTCGCACACGATCGCCAGGCGGACCGTCGGCGGGTAAAGGGTGTCAGGTAGCGGCAGAACTTCAGGAATTTGGAGCGGTTTTCTTGGTCTTCTTGATGTGGCCGTAGAGCTTGTCCTTGGCCAGGTCGTAGGCGGCGAGCAGGTGCCGGACGCCGCGGGCGGGTGTAGGTCGCCCGCCGCCGACGCCTGGGCTCGCGGTCGGGGTCCTGTTTGCCGCCGTGTCCGGCCCACTGGCGTCCCGGGTGCGGCTGGAGGTTGAGCGGGCCGGACTCGTCCAGGCAGAACACCACTTCCGGTACGCCTTCGTCGGGTATGACCTCACCGTCGGCGACCGCGTACAGGTGCCCGACCCGGGCCTTCTTGGCCGCGTAGTTGGGGTCGCGTGAGGTCTTCCAGGTATTTATGCGTTGAAAGGAGACGCCTTCCTCGCGGAGCAGGATGCGCAGGCCCTCGTGGCCCCCAACCGCAGCCCCGAGCAGATCAGCTCGTACTTCGAGGGGCTGGACCTCGTGGAGCCCGGCGTAGTGCCCACCTCAAAGTGGCGGCCCGACCTTGGCCCGTGGCCGGTCAGCGACGTGGCGGTGGCGGTGCTCTGCGGCGTCGGGCGTAAGAGCTGACGCCGACCTCACTCGTGCGTGAGGTCGGTACCGGGGCGCGCGGGGCACGAACGGCCCGGCACCGACGGGGGCATACCAGTGGGCTCGATCGACGCGCACACCCTGTACACCGTGTGCACTGCTTCGCCCCGGCTGCTCTCCCATCTCCTGCCACAGCCCCAGTCCCTGCTCAGCTCTTGCGCCCCGCCGCCGATTGCCTGGATGCGCCGCCCGTCTCGCCCAGGCCTCTTACCTCAAGGGCCGCCGCACGGCCGGGGACACTCGGTCCTGCGCATACCCCGTGTGGGTCAGGAACGCCTCGATCACCTTCGCGGCGGGCCGGTGCGGCGGCACCGCCACCAGCACCGCGTCGTATCCGTTGGGCAGGGGCGGTGCCACCAGGGCGACTTCGTCCGCGGACCGCAGACGCAGCACCAGTCCCCGTAGCCGGTCCTTGTCCCCGGGTACGGTGCGCAAACGCGCGTGCATGGGGTCCTGCGACGGGGAGTACAGCCGTACGTGGGCCAGCCGCGTCCCGCGTTTGTACTCCTCCCAGCGGCCGAACCCGAGGCTGCGGAACGGCGGCTCCTGCCACGGCCGCAGGGCGTCCAGACGCTCCAGCAGACGCCGCAGGAAGTCCCGGATCGACAGCTCGTCATGCGGCTGCCAGGACAGGTCTTCCTCCCAGACGACCACCGCGAGGGACGCCTCGATCCCTGCGTACTGCTCCTCGATGGTGAGGTCATGGATCGGCCGCTCCAGGACCATGTCAGCGATGCGCTGGACTTCCTCGTCGCTCAGCTCCCGGCTGAACTGCAGGCAGTAAAGGATTCCTACGACCACCCCGAGATGCATGCGCCACAGTATGACGGCGCGACGGTTGCCCGGGATACTCCGGGCGGAAGTCGCCCCTGGCCCGGGTCGGGGCCCTTGGGTGCGCTGTGCCGTGATGTTGGCATGACCCGCCGGGGGGTCACCCAGACCTCACGCTGCTCGAATCAGCCAGCCTCTCGGCCCACGGCCTGGCGTGGCAGGGAGAAGCCGCGCTACCTGGACCCGGTGCCGCTTCACGAGATTCACCTGCGCTGGATCGCGCACGAACTTTCGGACCTCGACACCATGGTCGCCCTCACTCGAGGAGGACTTCGACCGGAAGTCCGTGCGGACCATGAACGTCCGGACGCCACGAGCTGCGTTGCGTAGTTGCGGCGTTGCTGCGCGCGATGGGGAACTCGGTGGCCCATGTCGAGCCCCGCCCAGGGTCCTTACCGTTCAGTCGTGTCCGCGAGCCCGCGCGAAGCGGGAGCCAGCCGACGGCTCCGCTCATCGCTGTGCGGGAGACCGATGAGTTTCGCCTCGCCCCACGGTCTGCCTCCCTGCATGCCCGACACAACCGCCCGGAAGGTACTTATCCCCATGAGCAAAGTGGTTTTGAACGTCACCATGTCACTCGACGGCTTCATGGCCGGCCCGAACATCAGCACCGAACACCCCATGGGCCAGGGTGGCTTGCGCCTGCATCAATGGATACTCAACACACCGACCAGCGATGTCGACTCCACCGTGGCACAGGAGGTGTCGGCCTCTACAGGTGCCGTCGTGCTGGGCAGAAGGACATTCGATGTGGGCGTCGGCGTCTGGCAGGACACGCCCTACCCGGTGCCGTGCTTCGTGCTCACGCACAGCGCTGAACACCGGCGCGCCATGAAGAGCGGGACCTTCACCTTTGTCACCAGCGGGGTGAAGAACGCGCTTCAGCAAGCGGAAGCAGTGGCGGACGGGAAGGACATCTTGCTGATGGGTGCGGACATCGCTCAGCAGGCGCTCAGCGCGGGACTCCTCGATGAGATCAACCTCCAGATCGCGCCGGTGCTCATGGGGGACGGACGCCGGCTGTTCGAGCATCTGGGAACGGAAGGCATCGAGCTGGAGCGGACCAGGATCCTCGCCTCCCCGCACGTGACACACCTGCGTTTCCGCGTCGCTCATGACCGCAACACGTTGGACGGCGCAGCTCCGGACCAGGGCCTGGATGACTGACGCCCCGCACTCGATTGCTCCCGGGGACAGACTTGGAAGGTGCTCACACGGCCGTGTCCAGCAGTAGCTGGGCCCAAGGGTTTCAGAGCCAGGCGGCCATGTCGTCGGCGGTTCGCGGGGCCACGAGCCAGGCCCGTGCCGCGTCGGCTCCATGGCCTCGGCGGACAGGGCGCGGCTGTAGTCGTACGGCGGCGGGATTTGTGCGCGGAGTCATCCGTGTGGCTCACGGTAGCCGCCGCCCCGGAAACACCACCCACAGCTCTGACGCCGAATTCCCACAGGCGGGTTGGTGGACGTCCACAGCGACCACTGCTCAGAGTTTGGACGGTCCGCGCGGCAACCCTCGCTGAACGTCGACCTCATCACGTCCACTACCTGCGCTTCAGGCCGAACGCCCCAGTTGATGCCCGTGGAGTGGCAACGCGACGGCCTGTAGGAAGGTTCCCGGCGCGCCTCAACCACCAACCAGCCTGCGTCCCGGGAGCCATGCACAGCCGAGAGCTCGCGGGATGGGGCCTGAAAGGATCATCCAGCATGTCTGGAACGACGAAAAGAAGACGCTGCCTGTCCCGATTAACCACCGGCGTTACCGCCGCGGTCCTGGCCAAGCCTCGGACAACCCACCCCGTGAAAGCCCGCACGGCCCTGCGAGTGCGGCGGCACCATCGACATCACGGCGGCGACGGTCGACCGCCGGTCGCGCACTGGACGGGGTGCGGTGCGATTGGGCTGGAGGGCGGGCTCGTCGCGGCATGAGGGGCGCCGATCAGCGTCGGCCTGCCTTGCGTTGCAGGGACTCCCGACGCGAACGCAGCTTCTTCTGCTGCTTCTGGCTCTCCTTGCGACGCTGCGCGCGCTCGCGGGCTGCCGGGCTCCTGAGCTTCGTGTGGTCCGGCAGCCACAGCAGCGCCCACACCACTCCGACGAACAGGGCGAGCACGAAGATCCCGAGGACTGCCGCCAACACGGGCGGCATGTCCGCGACCTGTTCGATCCTGTACCGGATGTTCAACCTGGCTCCCCCGCCCTACTCCGCCCCGTGCGGCACCGCACCCTAACAGCGGCCCCTTACCGGTGGAAACGGCCCCTGCCTGCGAGACGACTCCGAGGCCGCCGCCCTCCGCCCCGCCCGGACAGGCGGATAGAACCCGGTACGCTCCTTCGCCTGCGAAGTGCTTCCCTCCATACAGCCAACAGGACTCTCAGCAAGCCCTATCGTTGCACCCACCCATGAGGGCCGGGGTTGTCAAGGCGCGTGAACTCCCGTCCCGGTGAGGTTGTGGCGTTGTTCGCCGGGTTGTCGTGGCTGGTGGGTGGGGGATGTCCAGGCCGTGGTCCCCCGGTTTGTGGTCCTGCGGAGGGAAGCCTCCACGCACCCATTCGATCCCGG
>NZ_JBQQCG010000086.1:0-51015 GCF_052245575.1 Streptomyces sp. 2A115
GGCATCCCACCGGAACCGGACCACCCAATGATCTACACCAAGGTCATCGGCCGCCGACCGGCGCGAGTACCCCACTCGTCATTCACACCAGACCCGCGACCTGCGATTTCACGATGCACACCGCTCACTGGCCACCGCCCCACACCACTTCCCGCAGGCCCACGCCGAATTCCTCGTGCTGGCCCAGGCCGCCCTGCGCTCCTGAGGGCCATGGCCCACCACACTCATCGCCGCCGAGGGCACTCGCGCTCGTTGAAGTCCCCTGGTAGTGAGGCCATGCCATCATCCGCGAAGATCTGGCCGAGATTCCGCTCAGCCGTAAGAGGCCAAGATCGTGAGACACGATGCAGTGGGCCGGAGATGAGACAGAGCGAGAACCGGCAGGTCACCACAACGGAGCGGGACATTCCGAATGCGGTCCTACATGCACGTGTAGGCTCGCATTTCCGATGTCCCTTTCTCGTTGACGGTGGCCTTTTTCTGGCCCAAGGGACAGGGCAGTGAGACGAACTTCTGTCCCGTCGTGTCTTGTCTTTCTGAGCGTGGATGAGTCTCACTGATACGGGCGGGTCGGCCTCCAATCTCACCTTCAGTGGCTGTTGTCGAGGACGGGGTCACCCACTCGGGTGACTGTCGTCCCGTTCCATGTGGCTTGTCACATGGCATCCGTGATGGTCGAGTCACGGGTGGGGTACAGGTCCTGCGGGGTGGGACTCCGCCGGTGGTCTCGGATTTTGATCTGGCCTGGCTGGAGCGTGGCGGCGAGGTACACAAGCCGTTGGGGTACGCGGCGGATGTGGCCTTCGAGGACATCGCGCCGGTCCGGGACTTTCCGTCGTGTCAACGGCCTTCTTTAGCTCCCCGGTGGCGGACACGATCACCGAGCTCCCTGCTCGCGCCGGGCCGGTACGCGCTGCACTACCTGCCGCGGCCGGACCCGCTGCTGTCGGCCGAGCCCGTGGAGAGCGCCGGCGACGCGGCATCACGTGGTGCCGACGCCCCGGCCTGATGTCCGTCCACCCGGCGGGAGTCAGAGGCGTGCGAGGTGGCCGGTTCGGTCCGCCGGTTCGGCGGACAGCACGATCCCGGACCGGTGGTAAAGCGCGTACCGGCCGGGCGCGGGAAGGAAGGCTTGCGCCACGGTCGGGTCCGCCCATACGCGGAACTCGCCGGCCGATACCTCCCACTCCGTCCAGGTGCCGAGCCGCGGCGGCCTGAGCGCCACCTCGCCCACCGCGCGTTCCACCAAAGGCTCCGTACGCCAGGTGGCGCGCAGCCGACACCCCAGCCAGGCACAGAGCAGGGCCCAGGCGAGGCAGCCCAGGCACCACCACACCCACGCCTGGTCGCCGACGCGCACCAGGGAACCGGTCCACAGGAGCACCGCCGCCACCAGGAGGTAGGGGAGACCGTAGAACGCGGTGCCACGGCCGACGCCGACGCGTTCCCGGCGGCGCTGCCGGAGCGACAGGCGGCCCGCCCGGTTGGCCGCCAGGTCCTGCGGGGTGAAGCCGAGCGCCTCGGCCAGCCGGATACCGGGCGAGGCACCCTGCTCGGTGACGCGCTCCGCTTCTTCGCTGTCGACCGGCTCCGCCGACAGCAGCAGCGGCCCCGCGCCGCGCCTGATCGATTCCAGCCAGTAGAGCCGGTAGGGTCCCGGCGGCGGCAGCGGCGGCGCCCCCTCGGCCACCGGCACCGGCTGCTCGCCCACCCGCGCCTCGCGCCGCTCATCGGCCTGCTCCGCCACCTGGACGATCCGGCCCATCGCACCGCCGATCCGCGGAGCGGCCAGGGCGGCGGCCCTGCGTCGGCACCACCGACGGTGTTCACGGCGCTTCCCGCACCGCTTCCCGCCCTCGGCCACCAGCCACACCCCCTGCGCCGTCACCAGCGCCGGAAGGAGGAGCACGCAGATGACGACGAAGGCCAATTCGAAGACGGAGGCGAGGAAGCCGGGGTCGCCGGCGTGGTCCATGGCGTTCACGGCCAGCACCGCCAGCACGCAGCCCGCAGCCCGCAGCCCGCAGCCCGCAGCCCGCAGCCCGCAGCCCGCAGCCCGCAGCCCGCGATGATCAATACCCACCCGGCCACGATCAGCAGAGGCCACCAGACGTGCGGGACACGGGAGTTGCCGATGATCATCGCCCGCTGAGCAGGCGTCACCCGACCCTCGGCGTTGGCCGCCACCAGGTCCGCGTCGGCCCAGTCGATCCAGACAGTCCGGTCGGCTCTCTGCGACTCCCTGTCCATGTGTCCTCCGTCCCCCCGAACTCCGGTGGAGATACTGAATATCGAGGCGCGGTGACGCAGAATCGCGGGAACCGCCCGGGGCCTGAGGGGCATCGGCACAAGCGCGGGACTGCAGATGGAGCAACCGCGCCCGCGCGCTGGAACCGGCTACCCGGTCTGCGTCGACAATTTCCCCGGTCTTGCACCGTTCCTGGCCGATCTGGAAGCAGGGGATGAAACGAACCCACGGGACAAGATCGTGAGACAGAATGCCGTGGCTCCTGAATGAGACAGCCGAGAACTCCGCACTTCTCCAGCACCTCGGCGACGAGCTCCGGACTCACCCATCGGGTCACCACCCCCAGCCGCACATGATCGGACAGCCCTACCCACGGATGCATGCCGGTCCAACGACCGCGCTCTTGCAACGTCACCGCGAACTGCTTGCCCTGCTCAAGCAACGGCATTGAGTACCGGGTGGGAAGTGCATGACGGTGATGCTCAGTCCGCACTCGTCGGCGAAGTCGGCCAGGCCCATCTTGAACAGGCGGGAGTCAGCAGAGTTGGCTCCTCCGGCATCGGCGGTGACCAGCAAGCGGCCGGCGCCGGGGTAGTCGAGGCGCCCTCGGACCTTCCACCAGCGACGCAGGGACTCCACCGCGAAGGCGGCGGTGTTGCGATCGGTTCCCACGTTCACCCAGCCGCTGTCGCACCCCAGATCGTAGATGCCGTACGGGATGGCGATCGGGGTGTCGGTAGGCCGCCCGATGCGGGAAGGGATCGACTACTGGGAGGAGCCGCGCGAGTCGCCCTCCCAGATGGAGATCTGCGTCGCCATCTTCGCCAACGTCCTCGAACTGGATGAGCAGGGAGAACCGGTCAACGAGAAGTATGCGGAGCGCCGGGCTGCAGCCTGGCTCTACCGATACTGCACCGGTGAGCTGCCTCCGGGGAGCCGGACATCGAGCCGTGGGAATGCCAACTTCATTGACTGTTGACGTGTGACGTCATTCGAGTAAGGCAGCCACGCCCTCGATCCCCTGCACGGTGAGGCTATCCGGGGAGGGCGAGGTTGTGCAGGCGGCCGATGCCGAGCATCGCGTGGTGCACGCCGTCGCCCTTGAGACGGCAGTCGCGCAGGATCTTCCCGGTCTTCATCCGGGCGAAGGCGTGCTCGACGCGGGCGCGGACCTTGCGGTGGGACGTATTGTGTTCCACTTTCCAGGCCGGGAGTTCGGTCTGGCCGGGTTCGCGGCGGTGCGGAATGACCAGGCCGGTGCCCCGGTAGCCGCCGTCGGCGATCACGGTGGTGGTGCCGACGGCGTCCTTCGCTCCGGACAACTCCCACGCCTTGCAGTCGTTGCGATTGCCTGGCAGGGGCCGGCCGACCGCGACGACGAGCCGGGTGTCGGCGTCGATGACGACCTGGTGGTTCGTCGAGTACCGATAGTTCTTGGACTGCTCGGCGACCCTATGGTCACGCGTGGGCACCAGAGTGACGTCCACGATCAGCACAGTGTCCTGACGGAACCGCTTACGGGGCTGCACCGCGAGCGCCGGACCCAGGTGGTTGATGATGCGGTCGGCCGCGGACTTCGAGACGCCGAACAGTAGCGCCAGCTGCCGCAGCGTCAGGTTCGTGCGCCAATATGCGGTGACCAGCAGTACCCGGTCCTCCAGCCGCAGGCTCCAGGGTCTGCCGCTGGAGGACCGGGTCTGCGCCCTCGCGCCGCAACGTGGTGAGCAACTTGGCGAACTGCCGTGGGCTCAGCCCGGTAAACGGGGCTATCCACGAGGGCTCTGACGCCGTAATCACACCAGCCACGGCAAGATCGTCTCACCTGCCGGGCAGGCAGTTGGCGAGCCAGTCCGCCTGCTCCGCACGACTGACGCCGCCATCGCCGTCCACCACGTCGGCCAACGCCTCCATGAAGGTAGACCCCAGCGGCCAGAGGCAGTTCGGCCCCACGGCGATGACGCGACCGCTGGCTGAGATGTACGCAAGGAACTGGTTCGACCACATGCCCAGAGGGCTGTAGTTCTCTCCGTAGTGCCGCCTCAGCGTGGACGCTTCCTCAGCGGCGTCGATGCAGGCGTCAACGGGGTCCATGTGCAGTATCGAACCGGGGACACGGCTCGGGGAGCTCCTGATCGTCAGCTCGCCGAACTCGGCCCAGACCGCTAACGCCACGTCGTTGAGTTCGAACCCGGCACCCGTCAGTTGACGTGTCCAGCCTGTGATGGAGATCTTGCGACCTGCTGTCCACCCAGCAGCACCCAGCGCGTCCAGCACCGACGGACTGCAAGCCGTCATTGACTCACCAATGTGTTCTATGCGCCCTCCCACTTGATCGTGTCTGTTGCCCCAGTCTGCCGCACATCCCGACCGACGGACAGGGCCATTGGTCACGAGGGACACGGAGATCGTTTACGGGACAACCCTTAACCAGCGCAGGACGCTCTTAAAAGTGGCTGTTGTTGTTCCGAACTTGAGGAGTGCTGGTCGAACGGGAGTCACCTGAACTCCCGACCCGACCGGTCCTCCCCCGCCGTCGTGACCTCCGCGTCCATCACATCGAGCGCCAGCATGACCGCGCGCACCGGGTGGACGTCACGTCGCCGAGGTGCCCGGCCGCACGGCGAGGCCAGAGCACCCACAGGCACGACGCCTGGCGTACCGCCACCACCAGCGTCCTCGCAGCAGTGCGTAGCTTGTCACCCGAGGGGTGGGAGGCTAGGACTTCCGCAATGGCCAACCGGCGGCGACTGTGAAAATCGCTGTCCGATCACCGGAGCACGGTGATAGACATCCGGCGTGGAAAAGAATCTTGAGTTCCCTGACCTGTTGCGACTGATCGATGAACGGTCGACCGCCTTCCGCGCCGTGGTCGCCGCCGCGCCCGGTCTCGACGCGCAGGTGCCGACCTGCCCCGGGTGGACGCTGTTCGATCTGGTGAAGCACCTGGGTGGGGGAGACCGTTTCTGGGCCGCCATCGTCGGCGCGGGGTCTGCCGACGCTCCCCCGGCCGAGGCCGTCGCCGCGCGCGCCGCGCTGGAAGTGCCGCAGGAGCGTGAGGCCCTGCTGGCCTGGCTGGACGCGTCGACGCAGCTTCTGCTGGGCGCCCTGCGCGCGGCGGGACCGGAGAGCGGTTGCTGGACGTGGTGGCCCGCGTCGCAGTCACCGCAGACCGCCAGCGGCACCGCCCGGCACCGGGTCCAGGAGACCGCGGTGCACACCTACGACGCCCAGCTCGCCGGGGGCGCCCCGCAGCCGCTGCCGGACGAGCTGGCACTCGACGGTGTGGAGGAGTTCCTGTTCACCGTCTGCGCAACACCGAGTGCCTGGCCGCACAAGCCCACGGCCTTCGACTTCCACGCCGCCGAGGGCCGCTCCTGGCGCCTCACCGTCGACGGCGACGGCGCACGCACCACCCGCATCCCCGCGCCCACTGCCGCGACCGGCGAAGACTCGGACGCAGCCGGCGCCTCCGTCCACGGCACGGCCAGTGAGCTGGTCCTCTACCTGTACGACCGGATCCAGGCCGACTCCTTGCACGTTGACGGAGACGCAGGGCTGCTCGACCTGCTCCGCGCCTGGGAGCCGGAGGAGAAGTAGGACGTAGCGGGCGCGGTTGGCCGCGCCTCGAGCCGGTAAGACACGACTCTTCGCCAGGTTCGTCAGTCGCGGCACCGGGCTCAAACCCGCGAGGCGGCCTCGGGGCGTCACCAAGCCGACCGTCTACCTGGATGGCAGTGCGAATTTGTCCGTCCCAGCGATCACGAGAAGCGACGCGACTGCCGTCGTCCCGATCTCTGACCAGGCCGGGCAGGCGGCCGGCCGCCCCGGACTTCGTCCGCCGGGACTTCACCGCCGAGGAACCGGACCTCGTCTGGGTGGGCGACATGACCGAGATCGACACCGTCGAGGGCAAGCTCTACCTGGCAACGGTGATCGATCTGTTCTCCCGTCGGCTGCTCGGCTATGCGATGGGCGCCCGGCACGACGCGTCGCTGGTGGTGGCCTCACTCAACACGGCCGCGGCCACCCGGGGCGGCGACGTCCGCGGCGTGATCATGCACACCGACAGGGGCAGCGAATACTGCTCCCGGAAGTTCAATAGGGCCTGCCGCAAGCTGGGCATCGTGCAGTCCATGGGCAGAGTCGGATCTTGCTTCGACAACGCCGTGAGCGAGGCGTTCAACAGCGTGCTCAAGGTCGAGTACGTCCACCGGCACACCTTCCGCACCCGCACCGAGGCCCGCATCAAGATCGCCACCTGGATCACCGACTTCTACAACACCAGGCGGCTACACAGCGTGTGCGGATTCAAAAGCCCGATCGACTACGAACGCGACTACCGGGCCACCCTCGCCGAGGGACTGGCCGCATAGACCGTCTCCACGCTGCGAGGGGATTGACACACGTGGAGTGAACCGTGCTCGGGCGACGTTGGCGTTGTTCGTGGCTGATGTGTTCGCGTCGGTGCCGCGCAAGGATCAGCGGTCGAAGGGCGACTGCTGTCTGCGGGGACTGGTGCTGGACGGACGACGGAAGTCGATCCAGCCGATGGCGGAACGGCTGATACGGGGCCTGATCGCGCACCGCGCGGACCCCGTCCCCGCCGAGCGCCGCGTGTTCATGATGGACTCTCCGCCTTCCGACCACGAGGACCCCGAGGTCCGGGCTCTGGCCGGACGCGACCCTTCTTCCGCAGCCCCGGCCGAGCAGTACTCCTCGACGACGAGGAACTGGCCCACGCCGCGGCCGCGAACGCGGCGTTGGGCTCCAACACGATCTGCCGGCTGCCGGTGGCCGGTTGGCCGACCGGCAAGTCCGCCAGCGTAGAGGAAACCACCGTTTACCCCCTGACCCGACGGTATTTTGTTGAATCGTCACAGGAGATCGACATAGTTTCCTCACATGAATCTCTCCGCCGTCGTCAGGGCTCTGCTGCTGCCGCTGGTCGCTGGCGCCGCACTGGTGTCCCCGGCACCCGCGACAGCAGCGCCCGTCATCACCGCGCAGCCACCGCAACTACCCAGCCAGTCGACCCTGTTCACCTCGAACACGACCATCGGCGGCCGCACCTACGGATGTTTCCGGATCCCCTCGGTGGTCCGCACCGCCAACAACACGCTGCTTGCCTTCGCCGAAGCCCGACTGGGCAGCGAGTGCGATGACAAAAAAGAGATGGACATCGTGAGCCGGGCGTCGACCGACGGCGGCGCCACCTGGAGCGCGCCGAAGATCATCGCCCGCAGTCTGTCCAGCGACCCCGCAAACCTGGGCGTGCCGGCGATCAACGCCCAGCCCACACCGATCGTCGACGCCACATTCGAGAACCCGAACCCGGCCGTCCAGGGCCAGGTGGTACTGCTCTACAGCGTGCGGCTGCTCACCAACGGGGGCTTCGAAGGCCCGGACGGAACGCCGAACCGTATCCAGACGTTCGCCATGTACAGCCGTGACGACGGCCAGACCTGGGTCGACCGGACTGACATCACCAGCCAGGTGAACCCCAAACACCCCAAACAGTCCGCCAGCGAGCAGCAGGGCGTGCGCTTCCTCCAGCCCGGCCCGGGACACGGCATCCAGTTGCGTCCAGGTGGCACCAACGGGAACCGGCTGGTGGCGCCCGCGTACCAGAACGGCCAGATAAATCCCGACGATGGAACGTGGATTGACGACGGCCACCACGCCTCCGCCATCTACACCGACGACCACGGAGAGAACTGGCAACGCGGCGCCTTCACCACCAACACCGAGACCTTGTGGTCGGGCGAGGCCAGCATCACGCAACTGGCCAACGACACGCTCTACATGACCTCCCGCAACAACACGAAGGCCATCACCGGCGACACCGGCGCCACCTCGGGCACCAACCGGAACAAGGCCATCAGCACCGACGGCGGCAAGACCTGGGGCCCGGCGACCTCGGCCGACCTGCCCGGCTCGCGGATCTTCGCCCCGGTACTGTCCCTCAACAGCGTCCCGCGCGGTGACAGTTTCAACCAGCTGGTGATCACCGAGCCCGTCTACCACGACTCCGCTTTTCCGCAGCGGCACGGCACCCTCAAGCTCCGTTCCTCCTTCGACAACGGCGCCACCTGGCAGACGCCCGCCCAGGGCCTGACCATCGCCAAGGCGGGCGCCGGCTACTCCGACCTCACCCGCACCGAGTCCGGCGGTCTCGGAGTGCTCTACGAGGCCGGGCCCGCCCCGAAGGACAACCCCAACGGCACGTACGACCTCACCTCGGTCCGCTTCACCATCGTCTCCGCCGGCCAGACCGTTCTCACCGGACCGGTGACCGGCGCCCGTACCCCGAACACCGCCGGGGGCGACGCGGCCACCCTGCGCGGCCGTGCCCGGCTGACCGCCGGCAGGTTCGGCCGCGCGCTGACGCTGGCCCCGGAAACCTCCGCCGGCTTCGTCGACGTCGCACCGAGCCCCGCGTACGCCACCAAGCTCAGCGGGGACTTCACGGCCGCCGCCGACTTCAAGTACAACTCCACCACCGGGCTGCGGGCCATCCTCTGGGGCTTCGGCGTCGGCCCGGGGCTGCCGCAGGTGTGGATCCGGGGGGAACCCGAGCAGAACCGGATCGTGGCCAACATCACCACGGCATCCGGCAGCAAGACGGTGGAATCCACGTCGAGCTACAACGACAACGCCTGGCACCAAGTGGCCCTGGTACGCGCCGGCCAAGAGCTGAGCCTGTGGATCGACGGCACCAAGGTCGACACCGACATCGCGCCGAGCGGCGCGGTCTCGCCGGCCCGCCCCCAGCCGCTTGAGGTCGGCAACCGGCTGGACGGCGCGCAGCCCTTCTCGGGTTCGATCGACCGCGTGATGCTCTACGGCCGGGCGCTGAGCGCCCAGGAGATCTCCTCCGCGGCGACCGCTGACACGTACTCCGGTACCGACATGCTGCTCCGCCTGCCCTTCAACACCGGCGAGGCCGACACCCGCTCCTGGGACGACACCGACGGCGACGGCCAGATGGACGTCTTCAACCGCCTGAGCGACGGCAGGATCTGGTACTTCGCGGGCTTCGGCGACGCCACCACCGGTGAACGGCACCTGGAGAACGCCACCCTGATCGGCGGCACCTTCGGCTCGACCTTCCACCCGGCCCGCGGCGACTTCAACAACGACGGCATCGGCGACCTCATCGCCATCAACGACCAGGGCCAGCTGAACTTCTGGCTGGGACAGGGAGACGGCATCCTGTCCTCCCCCACGGTCCTGATGTCCGGCACCTCCTTCAGCACCGTCAAGGCGGTCTCCGGCGGCGACTTCAACGCCGACGGCCTCACCGACATCGTCGGCCTCGGCTTCGACGGCAGCCTGTGGTGGTGGCCCGGAAACGGCGACCGCACCTTCGGCGCCCGCCAGAACCTATCCGGCACGTCTTTCTCCGCCTACTCCGGCGTCCCCACCGGTGACTTCGACGACGACGGCAACACCGATGTCGCCGCCGTCGACTCCAACGGCACCCTCTGGTGGTGGAAGGGCGACGGCAATGGCGGCCTGGCCGCCACCGCCCAGCAGCTGGCGTCCGGCACGTCCTTCGCCGCGTACAGCCGCTTCTTCACGGGCGACGTGAACTCCGACGGCCACACCGACTTCGCGGCCGTCAACTCCTCCGGAGTCGCCCGCTGGTGGCCCGGCGACGGCACCGGCCACGTTTCCACCACCGCCAACACGCTCACCGTCCTCTCCCCTGTCGTCGGGACAACCCCTGCCCTCTTGAGCGGAGGCGTCTACACCTTCTGACCTGCCCGTTCCCGCCACACGATCTGCTCCGGCCCCGGCCCCCACCCCCACCTCGGGGTGGGGGCCGGGCCGCCGCCCAGGAGGCTTGGTGGTGTTCAGCGGCATGGTGGTTGTGTGGACGCACATGAAGTGAACCGTGCTCGGGTGAAGTTGGCGTTGTTCGTGGCTGCAGCAGTTCGTGAACCGGTCCACCTGGGATCCGGTGCCGGTGCGGCGGCGTATCGCCCAGCGGATGGTGCCACTGATCGGCCCGGATGCCTTTGGTCGTCGACGACGTGTCCTTCCCGAAGGACGGGAAGACGTCGGTCGCCGTCGCGCACCAGTACTGCGGGGCCTTGGGCAAGCAGGCGAACCGTCAGGTGGCGGTCAGCGTGCACGCGGTCACAGATGCCGCCTCCGTCCCGCTTCAGTGGCGCCTGGCCCTGGACACCTTCGACGAGCCGGCCGGGTGGCGCTGGTGCCGCCGGTGGTGGTGGCCGACGCCGGCTACGGGCAGAACGCCGACCTCCGCGACGGCCTGAGTGAGCGGGGCATCGGCTATGTCGTGGCGGTCCGTTCGGACGTGACCGTGCACTCGCACGACGTGCGGCCCACCACCCCGGCGTGGTCCGGGAACGGCTGCAGGCCGCAGGCCCGTTACCGGGGCAAGCCGTCCTCGGTGGCCGTTTCGGCCGCTGGTCACGGACGACAGGCATTCACCGAGGTCACCTGGCGTGAAGGCTTCCGCGGGCGGTCTACATCGACGGAGACGGCCTGAACGTCGACGTCTTCTCCGGCTGGATCCTGCGCGAGCTCAACTGGCCCGACCTGCAGATCCCCAAGGGAATCGTCGCCGAATCGGCCAACCAGCTCACTCCCTTGTCCTTCCGCAACACCCTGCGTCACATTTACCGCAACGAAGACTCCTGGACGGATTTCGCCAACAAGGAAGCCGAGTTTATCCGGCGCGGCGTCGTGAGCCAGCTCCTCGGATTCGCTCGCGTCAAATACTCCAACAAGGACTTCCATATCGCCCAGGCCAAGAAACGCCTGGCCGAGGCCCAGGCCGTCGAACGAGAAGTGCAGGAGAGCACCCTCCAGGCCGTCACTGCCATCTCTGAGCGTCTCAGCATCCCCGTGGCCCGCTCACTGGAGCAAGTAGCAGCCGTCCGCGACGCCGTCCGCGCCGAGTTCGACACCGCCTACGAGCAGCGCCGACAGCTCACCGCCGACATCAACAGCATGGTCCACGGCGGGAACGAGAGCTCTGGCGCCGGCTATGACACCACCCTCACCACCGACTACGAGGACACCTCACGACGCCTCCAGCGCGCCCTCGACGAGGTGACCGGCTTCGATCAACTTCACGACGAGCACAAGCAGTCTGCGCAGACGGTCACTGCGGAAATCGGCCGCATGCAGCGCCTCATCACCTCCATCGATCTCTTCGACGCCCTGCCCGTCCGGCTCTGCCCCGCCTGCGAACAGAGTGTCGATCCACGCCGTCCCCACGACGACGGCGCCTGCTACCTGTGCAACCAGCCGGTCAACGACGACCAGCGCCAACGCCGTGCCCAGGTGGAAATCCGCTCCCTGGAATCAGAACTGGCCGACCTGCAAGACGTCATCGTCCGCACTGCCAGCGATCTGCAGGCCGCCCATGAACGCCGCACCCGCCTGGAACAGCAACAAGCCGAACTGGCCAAGCGCATCAACAACGAACGAGCCGCCCAGCTGGCCCCCTTCATGACCGCGCTGGAGGACCTTGCCGGAAATATCGCGCAGCTGGAACAGAAGATGACCACCTTCCCGGCTATCGAAGAGATTCTCCAGCGCCGCGTCGAGGTCGGCCAGACTGTCGCATCAGCCCAGCAGGCCCTGGACAGCATCGCCGACGGCCCCGCCCCCAAACCAGGCCGTCGGCCTTTCACCCGCCGACCGGTGCGCCCTCTTCGCAGACCGCATGAATTCCTTCCTGCAGAACTACCGAGGACGCGGCTGGGTCAAGGGGAACATCACCATCAGCGACAGCGATCTCACCTTCTACGTCGGAACCCGCCCCTGGAACCAGATCCTCGGCGCAGAACTACGCGTGCTGTTCTTCCTCGCCTACAGCTACGCCACTCTCTTCCTGGCAAACGACCTGGACGAAGAGTGTGCCTTCCCCGGATTCCTCATGCTCGACAATCCCTACCAGCAAGGCATCGACGCCGGCGTCATCAAATCCGTGCTGCAGGACTTGGGAGAAGCCGCTCAAGCTACGGGCACACAGGTCATCACAACCCAGGCGCTCTCCGAATCCGTTACGACCAAGAACGTCCGGCACATAGAAATGCCGCAGGTTTACGAAGCGAATTAAGAGAGACAGGCGCTGGTGGTGCGGGCGGCCTGGCGGCTGTGGAGCAAGCAGCGGGACCTGGCTGCCGAGGTCGGTGCCCATTTGGACGCGGTGGCGAGGTGGCAGGCGCTGAAGGCTGAGGGGGCCGCGCGAGGGGGGCGAGGCCTCCGCGAAGTCGAGCTGCTCACCGAACAGTTGATGCTGGACTTCAAGGACGTCGTCACCGGGCTCGCCCAGGGGGAACTCCGACAGCCACTGCTGGCCATCAGGCTTTGAACAAGGGCGTGTCGGCTGGCGTCAAGTCGGTGCGGACGCGGTGCAGCCGGGCCGGGTGACGCAAACGGCCGACGCTGTCCCGGGCGACGTCGGCGGCGATTTCCACCACCACTTCGGGCTGTACGAGGGTGACGGTGAGGGGCTCTCTGGTGCCCCACTCAGCGGAGAACGTCCACCCTGTCCACGGATGTCCGGCCGCGGCCGGGACGAGCAGCCCGGACAAGAGCGTGCCGGCAGCGCGGGTCAGCGTGGTGGTGCGGCCGGTGTACTGCAGGAGCCCGCGGGCGTCGAGCCTACCCAACAGCAGACTGCGGGGAGCGGCAAGGGACCCGGTGATCGCGCCGACGATCGCCTCCTGCGTTTCACGCACCTTGTACTTACGCCATCCGCGTACCGACGGCCGGTAGGGGTCCTCGAGTCGCTTGAAGCAGACGCCCTCCATGCCGACAGCCGTCCACGACAGCCACTCGGTCGCAGTGTCGGGGTCGGTGGTCGACGGGCACAGCGCCCACGGCGCCAACAGCCGGCGCTCGGCGAACAGGTCCTCCAGCGCGGTCCGGCGCCGACGGTACGGCCAGGCCGTCGTCTCGGTGCCGGCCAGCCGCAGCACGTCGAAAGCAACGAAGTGGGACGGCCACGTCGTAGATGCCTCTACCGCCCCTGCTCCACGCCGCAGCCGGCCTTGAAGACGCTCGAACGCCAGCCGCCCGGACTCCCACACCACCAACTCACCATCCAGCGCCGTCGCGTCCGGCAGCTGCGCCGCTGCCACCACCATCTCGGGAAACATCCCTGCGAAATCGGTGCCGCGACGCGAGCGCAGCACCACTCGCCCCGCTTCCACGGAGACCTGCGCCCGAAAGCCATCCCACTTCGGCTCAGCCGCCCACCCCTGCGGCAGGTCAGGGCTGTTCACGGCCGCAGCGAGCATCGGCTCGGGCAGTGTCCAGGTCATGGGCGCGGCATTCAGGCGGACCTCAGGCGGCACTCTTCTTGCGGCGGCGCCCGGCGCGGGTGAGCGCGTCGACGAGCTGCTCACGGCTCATCTTGGAGCGGCCTTCGATGCCCTGCTCGGTGGCCCGCTGGTACAGCTCAGCCTTGCTCAGCTGCCGCAGGTCGCCCTTGCCTGCGCTGCGCTGGCGGCCTTTCGACGTGGTTCGTGCCGTCTTGGGCGGCGCTGTACGGGCGGCGGGTCTCTTCGCCGCCTTCGCGGCCGGCTTTCGTGCGGTCTTGCGGGCGGGGGCCTTCTTGGTCTGCCGCGCCTCGGCGTCCGCCTTCTTGCCGCGGGCCTGGTCGAGGCTGCCCTGCAGGACGGACGTCAAGTCGATGACGCTGGTTGCCTGCGGCGCCTCCTCCGCCACCGCGATCTCCTGGCCCTCAGCCTTCGCCTGAACCAGCTCACGGACCTTCTCCTCGTAGGTGTCGTGATACCGGCCGGGTTCCCAGGGCGCGCTCAGGGCGTCGACGAGCTGGATGGCCAGTGTCAGTTCCTTGCCCTTGCCAGCGCGGCGCGAGGGGAGTTCGGGCAGTTCCTTGCCTGGGTCGCGAACCTCGTCCGCCCAGTACAGCGTCTGCATCACCAGCAGCCGCTCCTCGGCGCGCAGCGCGGTGAGGTACTGCTTGCCGCGCATGACGAACGTCGCGATCCCGGCCTTGTCCGACTCCGCGAGCGCCGCGCGCAGCAACTCGTAGACCTTGGTGTACTCCTTGCCGCGGGGCGCGACGTAGTAGGTGCGGTCGAAGTAGACCGGCTCAATGGCGGCCAGGTCGACGAAGTCGGTGATGTCGATGGTCTGGGAGCGGCCCGGCGCGATCTGGTCCAGCTCGTCGGGCTCGACGACGATGTACTCCCCCTCGGCGAGCTCGTAGCCCTTGACGATGTTCTCGGACGGGACTTCCCTGCCAGTGCGTTCGTTGACGCGCCGGTTGCGGATCCGGTCGGCGGTGTTGCGCTGTAGCTGGTGGAAGTGGACCGTGTGGTCCTCGGTCGCCGTGTACAGGCCCACGGGCAGGCTGGCCAATCCGAAGGTGATCACACCGGTCCAGATCGAGCGTGCCATGACCGTTCACTCCTGTGCCTGATGCTGCTGGTGGCGTGCCCGGCAGGGTGCGCCCTGCTGACCACGGTGTCACTCCTGAACTCAGGGCGCGCGCCGGGCGCCGACGTGAAGAGCCGCAGGTGGAGGCCATGGCGGAAGGGCCGGCGTTGCGCTCTGCTGATCCGGTGCCGCCTATGTGGTGCCGGCGGTCATGCGGCGTACCCGCTGCGCACTCTCGCGTGCCTCCCGTTCGGCCCGGGCGAGGGCGTCGGCGGCGGACCGGCTGTGTTCCTCGGCTTCTTGCTGTTCGTTCTCGGCTTGCTGGAACTCCTCGCGCGCCTGCCGCAGTTGCTCCTCGATGGCGGACATCCGTCGGCGGGCCTGCTCGGTGCGTTCGCGTGCCCGCTGCAGCTCGGCGTCTGCGTCCGCTTGCCGTGCGCGTTCTTCGCGCAGGCGCTGTTCGGCCGCTTCGGCCGCCTCCTTGGCCTGGGTCAGCTGCTCCTGGCGGGCGCGGCGCCGCTCGGCGAGTACGTCCTTGGAGGCCCGTGCCGGAGGCGGGGGCGCCGGGCGGCTGCGGGTGCCCGGCCTCTGGGCCGCTGGTGCGGTACCGGGGCGGAATTCCGATGGCGGGGTGAGGGCGTTGACCAGGCGGCCAGCCGCCCACTGGTCGGCTGCGTCCGGATCGGCGAGCACGGCGCGCAGGGTCGCTTCGAGGTCCCGCTGGACCGACTCTGAGAGCCGGTGCCCGGCGTCGCGGGCGAGCTGGGCGGCCTGCCGGGACAGGGCGGAGACGACACGGCGGCGCTGCCCGGAGAGATCTTTGAGTCCGCCGGCGTCCAGGGCGTGGTAGGCCTCGCGCAGCGCGCGCCCCAGTTCCAGGAACTGCCGGCTCTCTTCCGGCTGGGAGCGCAGCAGGAAGTTGGCGGCCCAGGCCGCGAGGGTGGGGCGGCGGGCGGCATGAATGCGGCGGGCATCGTCCGCCCGGCCGGCTGTTTTCGCGGCGGCGGCCAGCGTCTCCCGTCGGGCGACGAAGTCGGACGGCGGCGTGGTGTAGAGCTCGTCGAGGACGGATTCCACGTCGTGCCCTGCGCCGCCCGGGCGGTCTTTGCGCGCGTTCAGCGTTTCCACACCTCCGGCCCGCCCTCGTGCCACTCGATCCATCCCGACTCGGCGACATTCAGCTCGTCCCAGCCGGGCAGGCCCGCGTTCTGCAGGAACACGGTGAGGTCGTGGAGGCTGTAGGCCGTGCCGAGCATCTGATCGTCGATGCACACCCGGCGGCCACCCGTCCCGGACGGCGGGTAGACGATCACGCGGCGCTCCGGCATGGCACCAGCCTCACGCGCGCCTCACCGCCCCGCATCCCAGCCGGGCCAGTTTCTGTTCTCGCCCCGCGCGCCCGGACAGAAGGGAAGTGGCGCCACCCGGGCGACACACGGAGCAGCACCACACGACTTCGAACAAACTTTCGGTTATGGTGAGGATCTGGAGGGACACCGGTCAGGGGAGGGACGAACGAGAGGCAGGAGGTGCGCAGCGGTGGATTTACTCATCTGCACGTCGCCTCCGGCTATTCGGCCCGCTACGGCGCCTCCCTCCCCGGTGCCCTCGTGCAGCGCGCCGCCGAGCGCGGTATGACGACGCTCGCGCTGACCGACCGGGACACCGTCGCGGGCACGGTCCGCTTCGCCACCGCCGCCGCGGCCGCCGGTATCCGCTCCGTCTTCGGTGTCGACGTCGCCATCGCCCCGCTCACCCCACCCGACCCGGCCGCCGGACGGCCGCGTACTCCCGTGCGCGGCGGCGCGCACGTGGTCGAGCCGCCGCTGCGGATCACCCTGCTCGCGCAGAACGCGGCCGGATGGGCACGGCTATGCCGCCTGGTGTCCGCTGCGCACGCCGGGGCAGACGGCGCGGCGCCGGTCGTGTCCTGGCCCACCTTGCGCGCGTACGCCGACCAGGACCTGGTGGTGTTGCTCGGCCCGGCCTCCGAACCGGTCCGGGCTCTGTCCGCCGGTCGCCCCGACGTCGCCGAGCAGCTGCTCGCGCCATGGCGAGAGCTGGCCGGAGAGCAGCTGCGGCTGGAAGCCGTGTACCTGGGACGGCAGGGCACCGGCGCGGACTCGCTGCGACTGGCCGCGCGCACTGTGGGCCTGGCCGACCAGCTCGGCGTCCGCACGGTGCTGACGAACGCGGTCCGCTACGCCGACCCGGACCAGCACCGGCTGGCCGACGTTCTGGATGCGGCTCGGCTGCTGCGGCCCGTCGACCGTCGGCACCTGGACGGCGGCGAACGGTGGCTGAAGGACCCGGCCGCCATGGCGGCGGCCGCCGACCGTATTGCCCAGGCCGTCGGTGACGACCCCGCCCGGGCGGTCCGCCTGCTGGCCGAAACCGAGTCCACCGGCCAGTCCTGCACCCTCACCCCGTCCGGTCTCGGACTCGGGCGTCCCCACTTCCCCGAACCCGCCGTCGTCGCCGCCGGCCCCGAGCGAGGTTCGGCCATGCGGCTGCTACGGCAGCGGTGTGAGACCGGGATGGTCGCCCGCGGCCTGGACACCGACGAGCCTGCGGTACGACAGCTCCGCTACGAGCTGGAGGTCATCGGTCGACTGGGTTTTGAGGGGTACTTCCTGGCCGTGGCCCAGGTCGTCGCGGACACCCGGGCACTGGGGATCCGGGTCGCCGCGCGCGGCTCCGGCGCCGGCTCCATGGTCAACCACGCGCTGTTCGTCGCCACCGCCAACCCGCTCGAACACCGGCTCCTGTTCGAACGGTTCCTCAGCGAGCGGCGTACGTCGTTGCCGGACATTGACCTCGACGTGGAGTCCGAGCGCCGCTTGGAGGTGTACGACGCGATCATCAAGAGGTTCGGGCGGGAGCGGACCGCGGTCACCGGCATGCCCGAGACCTACCGGGCCCGGCACGCCCTGCGGGATACCGGCCTCGCTCTCGGGATTCCGCCGCAGGTCGTCGGCGAGATCGCCAAGAGCTTTCCGCACATCCGGGCCCGGGACATCTGCGCCGCACTCGCGGAGCTGCCGGAGCTGCGGCAACTCGCTTCCCAGGCAGAGAAGTTCGGACCGCTTTGGGAGCTCGCCGAAGGTCTGGACGCGCTGCCCCGCGGCTACGCCATGCACCCGTGCGGAGTGATCCTGTCGAACGCGTCGCTGCTGGACCGGCTTCCGGTGCAGCCGACCCCGGCCGGCTACCCGATGGTGCAGGCCGACAAGGAGGACGTCGAAGATCTCGGCCTCCTGAAGCTCGACGTCCTGGGCGTCCGCATGCAGTCCGCCATGGCGTACGCGGTCGCCGAGATCCGCCGCACGACCGGACGCCTACTCGATCTCGACAACCCCGACCACGTCAGCCTCAATGACCAGCAGGCCTTCGAGATGATCCGGGCCTCGGACACCGTCGGCCTCTTCCAGCTCGAAAGTCCTGGTCAGCAGGATTTGGTGGGCCGTCTACAGCCGCGGCACATGCAGGACGTCGTCGCGGACATCAGCCTATTCAGGCCCGGCCCTGTCAGCGGGGGCATGCCCGCCCTCTTCATTGCGGCTCGTCACGGCGCGGCACCGAGGTACGCACATCCGGACTTGGAGCCGATCTTGTCGGATACCTACGGCGTGGTGATCTGGCATGAGCAGATCATCGCCATACTGTCCCGGATGACCGGCTGCGACCGTGCCGCCGGCGACGTCGCTCGCCGTGCCCTGGCCGACCCCGACCGGCTGCCGAGGGTCGAGACCTGGTTCCGTCGCACGGCCGGCGAGCGCGGCTACACCAAGGACGTACTGGATGAGGTGTGGGAAACCGTCTCCTCCTTCGGGGCATATGGCTTTTGCCGCGCCCACGCGGTCGCGTTCGCCGTCCCCGCGCTGCAGTCCGCGTACCTGAAGGCGCACTTCCCGGCGTATCTGTACGCCGGGCTGCTGGAGCACGATCCGGGTATGTGGCCGCGCCGGGTCATCGTCGCCGACGCCCGCCGCCACGGCGTTGCCGTGCTGCCTGTCGACGTCAACCACTCCCGTGGGCAGCACAGTGTGGAGGACACCGGGCAGGGCTGGCGGGTGCGCCTAGCGTTCTCCACGGTCAAGGGCATCAGCGAGGCGGAGATCGCCCGCCTGGCGGCTGGCCAGCCCTACACCGGCCTGCAGGATGTGTGGCTGCGCGCCCGCCCGTCCCTGCCGCTCGCGCAGCGCCTGATCCGCATCGGCGCTCTCGATGTCCTCTCCCCCGGCCTGACCCGGCGGGACCTGCTGCTGCAGGCCGTCGAGTTGCATCGGCAGTCCCGCAACCGCACCGCCGCCGACGGACAGTTGCCGCTGGGCGGCGAGCTGGTGACCGCGGCCCCGAGCGGCCTTCCGGAGATGACCGGCCGCGACAAGCTCGGCGCCGAACTCGACACCCTCTCCATCGACGTCACGCACCACCTGATGGAGCACCACCACCGGCTGCTGCGCGAGCTCGGCGCGACCGACGCCGCCCACCTGCGGGGCATGGTCCTCGGACAGAAGGTCCTCGTCGCCGGAGTACGGGCCTCCACCCAGACCCCGCCAATCCCGTCCGGCAAGCGGATCATCTTCACCACCCTTGAGGACGGCTCCGGCCTGGTCGACATCGCGTTCTTCGAGGACTCCCACGACGCGTGCGCGCACACCGTGTTCCACTCCGGCCTGCTGCTGGTACGCGGCACCGTCGAGGCGCGCGGCCCGCGCCGCACCGTGGTCGGCGAGATGGCCTGGGACCTGGACGAAGTAGCCGCAGCACGCCGCGACCACGGCCCCCAGGCCGCCCTCGACCTCCTCGGCCGCACCACCCCCTCCCCCACTCCGGTCGAGCCGGACGCTCCGCAGCGCACCCTCGCCGACGGCACCGCCGGCGCCCGCCTCCACCCGTACGCAGACCTCCAGCCCGCCGGGACCCGTTCGGCAGACCTGCGCCGTCTCGGACACCGGAGTCAGGGAAGCGCAGGGTGACACGATGAGCGGCCGCCATATCCTTCACCTTCGCTTCCACGTCCCGGCCGGCCACGACGCCGACCTCCCCAAGCGGCTGCGCCGGTTGCTGGAAGACATCACGCCCCGCGTGCAGATGATCGAGCCGGACTCGGCTGCTCTCAACCTCACCGGAGCGATCCCGTACTGGAAGCGGGACGCTCGCGGCTTGACCGAGGTGGTCCAGTTGCGCGCGCTCGCCCACTTCGGCCTGCGCAGCTCGGCGGGTTGCGCGCCCAACCGGATGCTCGCCGCGATGGCCTGCGCCCTCACCCCGCCCGTGCAGCGCACCGTCATCGACGACTCCCCCGAGGCGATCGCCACCTTCCTGCACCCCCGCCCGGTCCGGGAGCTGCCCGGCGTGGGAGCGAAAATCGCCGCGACGCTCGGCGAGTACGGCCTGCACACCGTCGGCGACGTCGCCGATGTCCCCCAACTCACGCTGCAACGGCTCCTCGGCGCCCGGGCCGGCCGCGCCCTCCACGAACATGCCCAGGGCCGCGACACCACGATCGTCGAACCCGCCCCGGCACCGAAGACCATCAGCACCGAGCACCACTTCGCCCGCGACGAACTCGACCCGGCCCAGCACCGGCGCGCCCTGCTCGCCCTCACCGACGACCTCGGCGCCCGCCTCCGTCACACCGGCCAGATCGCGAGCGGCTTGACCTGCACGATCCACTACGCCGACCAGAGCTCCACCCGCCGCAGCCGCGCCCTGCCCGAAGCGAGCCAGCACACCGTGCTCCTCGCCCGCGCGGCGTACGCGGTCTACGAATCCCTCGGACTCCAGCGCGCCCGGGTCCGCAGCATCGCGCTGCGCGCCGACGCCCTTCGCCCGGACGACCGCGCCACCCGGCAGCTCACCCTCGACGGCGGTGACGACAAGCCCCTCGCGATCGAAGCCGTCGCCGATCGCGCCCGCGCCCG
Organism: Streptomyces sp. 2A115; assembly: GCF_052245575.1. Taxonomy (NCBI): domain Bacteria; kingdom Bacillati; phylum Actinomycetota; class Actinomycetes; order Kitasatosporales; family Streptomycetaceae; genus Streptomyces; species Streptomyces sp. 2A115. The sequence continues at coordinate 20,572 of NZ_JBQQCG010000086.1, forward strand.
CTACGGGCACCAGGTGCTCTACCCCGCCGCCCTCGCCATCAGCTCTCCTCCCCCGTCAGCCCGACGCCGGGACCGGGCGGTTTCCCAGAGGGCGGGCGAGGAACCGGTATGACCCGAGCGGCGAAGTTCGCTGTGTCGTCAGTGGATCGTTCTAGAGTGATCACACCATTTGGGGAGGGTGTTCTCATGCTGTCCGGTCGTAGGTATCGGCTTGAACTGACGACCGACCAGGCCGCGCAGTGCCAGGAGTTTGCGGACATCTGCCGGGCGGTGTGGAACACCGGCCTCGAACAGCGGCGGGAGTACCGGCGGCGCGGCGGGTGGATGAACTACGTCCCGCAGTGCGCAGAACTGGCTGAGGCGAAGCGCGAGAACGAGTGGCTGCAAGCTGCGCCCTCGCACATCCTCCAGCAGACGCTGAAGGACCTGGACAAGGCATGCCGGACGCATGGCACCTTCAAGGTCCGCTGGCGTGCCAAGGCCCGCTGGTCCCCCTCGTTCCGGTTCCCCGACGCCAAGCAAATCCAAGTGGAGCGGCTGAACCGTAGGTGGGGCAGGGCCAAACTGCCCAAGCTGGGGTGGGTCGTCTTTCGCTGGACTCGGTATCCGGGCGGGGAGATCCGCTCGGCCACGGTCTCCCGCAAGGCCGGGCATTGGTACGTGTCGTTCCTCGTCGAGGACGGCGTCCTCACCCCGGAGCACCACTCAGGCACGCCAGTCGGCATCGACCGGGGTGTTGCCGTCGCGGCCACTACGAGCACCGGTCGTTTCCACGACCGAGAGTTCGCCACGGCCGGGGAGAAGAATCGCTACCGCCGGTTACAGCAGCGCCTCGCTCGCTCGAAGAAGGGCTCGGCGAACCGGCGCAAGACCAGCACCGCGATGAATCGGGTCATGGGCCGGGTCACCGACCGGCGCGCCGACTTCACCGCGTGGACGGCGAACCGCCTCACTGCCCGGCACTCCGTCGTGGCCCTGGAAGACCTGCGCACGAAGAACATGACGACGTCGGCCAAGGGCACCAAGGAACAACCGGGCAGCTGGGTACGGCAGAAGGCCGGGCTGAACGGCGCGATCCTCGACAAGGGATGGCACCGCATGGAACTGGCCATCCGCAACGCAGCCCGGTCAACAGGCACCGAGGTGGTATTGGTCAACCCCGCGTACACGTCGCAGACGTGCAACCGGTGCAGGCACGTGGACGCGAAGAGCCGCAAGAGCCAAGCGGTCTTCGTGTGCACGTCTTGCGGCCACCGGGATCACGCTGACGTGAACGCCGCGAAGAACATCCTCAGCGCCGCAGGGCATGCGGTGCCAGCCTGTGGAGACCTCGGCACTGGCCGGTCCATGAAGCAGGAACCAGCGGTCCCGCGAGGTGCACCGCGCCAACTGGCCTTCGAGCTGGTTGAAATCCCCCGGCATTAGCCGAGGGGAGGAAGCCAACTATGTCTTCGACGCGATCGCGGACGAGTGCCCGCACCCGCGCGGACTGCTTCCAGGTCGCCGACAACGTCCTCGAAGTCCTCCCCCAGCGCGGGCTCCTCAGGCCAGAGGCAGCTCATCGAGCGGCCGCCCGCGGTCGGTCTGTGCTGCCAGCAGAGCGGCCACGTCCGGACCGCGCGTGAAGACGGGGCCGTCCCAGTAGGCCGGGACCGCCACGGGCGTGAGGCACACCTCGGCGCCGTGGACGCGCGCGGCGTCGAAGAGGGACTGCAGCATCTGCATCGAGCGCTCCGAGGCGGGCATGCCACATCTGGGTTTCCGGCTTGTACGTTGCGATCCGGGCGGAGCCTGCCAGCTGCTCCTGCCATTGAGGATCGGCGGCCGCGGCTGTCCGTATGGTGGCCTCCAACACCCACGCGTTGTCACGGGAGTTCGGCAAACTGATCAGGTCTTGACGGTAGTCGCCGCCACTGACAATTCCTCCGGTCGGGTGAATCCGGAGCCTGCGGAGAACCTCGCCGTGCACGAACACGTACTGACAGACGTGGACCCGATCCGAGAAACGCATCTGTCCGAGCCCGGCCTGCTGGTTGTCGACGTGGCTGGTTTGGATGACGCCACCGTGTTCGCCTTCCAGAACGCGATCGCCTCTACCTGAGCGACCTCGAACGACGACCGCACCATCCGGGATGTCGGCCAGCCCGGCGTGCGGCTGCGTCTGTACGTCGATCTGCGGCAGGTCCTCGCTCAGACGCCTGTGCAGGAGCGGCCGCTGGCCACCGGCACGGAATGAGGCCTGGTCCGCCACCACGGGGGGAGTGACGGACCAGCCTGAGGTCCACCGTGCCGCACCCGTCCCCCGACGGGTGCGGACTGCGGGTGAAGTCGTCGCGGAATGGCGCACTTTCGTTCGAGCAGGCGCGCTAAAGGCGGGCTCGCAGCAGGGCGAGGACGGCGGCCGCGTACGCGCGGGATCGGTCCCAGACGGCAAAGTAGTCGGTCTGCAGCTGGTCGAACTCCTCGTCCCGGCCGGGCCGTGTGGCGTCTCTGCAGGCGCTCAGGACCACTGCTCGCATGGCGTTCGGGGCCCGTACAGCGCCCCCGTGATGCGTGCCAACTTGCCGGTGCAACGCAACGGGTGTGTGCTGGAGGGGGTGGATGCGCTGCGGCAGGCTCGGATAGCACGAGAGGTCCGCATGGGCAGTACATGGATCTGTGAGAACTGCGGAGGCCAGGCCGCCGTCGGCGCCCGCATGTGTACCCACTGTGGTCACGCATTCCATGCGTGGGGGCCGGACGGCAGCACCGAGGCCCCTGGGTCTGCTCCTGCCCCGCCCTCATCACCTCCGGTCCCGCCCACACCGCCAGATGGCGACTTCCTCGGCGGCGGCGCGTGGGACCCATCCCCTCAGCCGCCGATCGGGCCATCGCAACGTGAGCCACCCCCGGCACCACCCCAGGATCCCCGGCAGGGTCCGTGGCAGGCGGCTCAGCCCGGCGCCCACAGGTCGATCCACGAGATCGGTCGCGGCGAGGCCGTCGAGGGCATGGTGCGAGGCGTCCAGACGAGGACCGAGCAGCGTAGCGAAACCCAGTCCGTGTGGATGTTCCGGCTGGAGCGCTACGACAATTCCGGAAAGCGCGTGATGCTCGTACCCGTCGAGATGCGAGGCATCGGCTTCGAGGGGTCGATCCACGACGGTGACTGGGCACGCGTGAGCGGTCGCATACGCGCCGGAACGCTGCATGCGAAGCGCCTTCACAACGTGACGACGGGCGCCGACGTCAGGGCCACACGGACGCCGAAGTGGCAATTGATCCTCGCCAGTGTCTTCATCTGCATCGTCGTGGCGATCATCCTCTTGGGGTGGATAGGTATTTTCGCCGGCGAACCCGCGGGTCCGCCTGACGACTGGCCTCCCGAGGACTTCCCGTGAGCGACGACCTGACAGCGGCAAGCCTGGACCACCTACCCTCTCCCATCGGTGCTGTCGTGAGGGAGAGAGAGGAGGACAGAAAGGGCAGTCGATGGGGTGGCGCCGATGATTGGGTACCCCAGTTGCGGCACCCAGGCCGACTCGGCGGCGGATCGCTTCTTCCGGTGCTAGGGCACGCCTTGACCATCTCTTCGAACAGCGGATTCCGCGCCTCACAGCCTGCCTCAGGCGACAACGGCGCGTCTGAGACCGTACGTGGCGAACTCCACTGCCGCTTAAGCCGACCTCCGGAGCCTCCCCGCCGCTCTCCCCGGGAAGTGGGTGAGCCGCTGTGGCGATAGAAGGTCTGACAGCGGAAGACGTCGACTACATTCAGCGAACCGGTTTCAGGCCGCCACCCGCCGACCCGCAGGCGCGCCTCACCCAGTCCCCGAGCGACCTCCGCAGGCTTCTCCGGGTGAACGGAATCGGACGGAGAGGAGGGAAAGCAGAAATTTTCGAATGGTCCAGGAATGCGAACTGGCGAGAGACGGAAGGCCCGCTGACCCGAGATCTTCTGGTCGGTCTCAACCAGTACAAAGTGCCTATCGGATTCATGGTCACCGGGGAACCGGGCCGCGTAGAAATTCATATGGGTACCTGGCTGCCCGCAGGCGGCTCGCCGGACTCCGTGAGGGAGAACGAGCGGCTCGTGGAATTGTCCTTGCGAGCGCTGTACTCGGCGGTCGATGTCACTCCGGAAGCGGCGGTGCTCGGTCGTCACTGGGAGCGCGGCGGGCTGGCCGTCGGTGTGCCGACCTTCAAACCGCCCGACGCCTTCGACGGCGTTCTGCCGCTCGACCGGCTGATCCGCTCACTCGCGGGCTCGCGCTGGGCTGTACTTGTGCTCGCCCAACCTATTAGCGAGTCGCTGGTGCGGAATCTTCGCCTGCAATTGATTAACGAACAGCGCTCGGTACAGACCGCGGCCAAACTCGAAGGCATTCCGAGCCCACTCGCGGAAACCTATGTCAACCTGCTCGACCACCAACTCGCGGCGCTCACCGACGGTCAGGCGACCGGCGCCTGGCGTACCGCTGTGTACCTTCTCGGCGATGCTGGCAGCTACCGGCCGTTGGCAAGCCTTTGGCGCGGCATCTTCTCCGGCCAGCATTCCCTGCCCGAACCGGTCCAGGTCTGGGACCGGGACGACGTACCGGCGCTGACCTCGTCCTGGGCGATGCCCGACCCGGTGGGCGACACCTTGGCTCCCGGGCGCTACCGGCACCCGTTCCAGCACCAGACCCTCCTGACATCGTCGCAACTGGCCACGTACGTACACCTGCCCAACGCGGAGACCGCCGGGTTCTGCATCACACAGGTGCCAGAGTTTGACGTCGTGGCGCAACCGGCGGACAGCGGCACGCTCGCCTTGGGCTCAGTGGTCGAGCGACAGCGGGTGACGACGACGCCGTACGGCGTCTCGCGCGGCAAGCTGACGCGCCATGCGTTCGTCACCGGAGTTACGGGCTCGGGCAAGACAAACACAGTGTTCGAGCTGCTGCGTCAGCTCACCCGTGCCGATGTCCCGTTCCTGGTCGTCGAGCCGGCGAAGACGGAGTATCGGGTCCTCATGCACAATGACGAACTGGCTGGCAAACTCCAGGTTTTCAGCCTCGGGCGGGAGCAGGTCGCTCCCTTCCGGATGAATCCTTTCGAGGTTCCGGAGGGAACGGAGGTCGGTGTTCACCTCGATCTGCTGCGTTCCGTGTTCCACGCTAGTTTCGGAATGTGGACGCCGCTTCCGCAGGTGCTCGAAGTCTGTCTGCATGACGTCTACACCGACCGCGGCTGGGACGTGACCTACGGCACCAACAGGCGCCTCGATGACGCGTCCGATCGCTCGACCGCATTTCCCACCCTCACGGATCTTGTGCACAAGATTGAGGAAGTGGTCCCTCAACTAGGTTACGAGGCCGAGGTCACCGGCAATATCCGGGCAGCCCTGCGCACGCGCGTCAACAGTCTGCGCACGGGTGGGAAAGGCCGGATGCTGGATATCCGCCGGTCCCTCCCGATCGAGCACCTACTGGAACGCCCGACTGTGCTTGAGCTCGAAGGCATGGGGGATGACGACGACAAGGCTTTTATGATCGGCCTGTTGATGATCCGGCTGGCCGAACACCGGCGGGCCCAGGGCGATATCGAGGGACTTCTCCATCTGCTGGTCATCGAGGAAGCCCACCGTCTGCTCGCCAATACGGCGGGGCGCCGCGGCCAGGAGGGCGAGGCCGACGTCCGTGGCAAGGCCGTGGAGACGTTCACCAACCTGCTGTCCGAGATCAGAGCCTACGGTCAAGGCGTCGTGGTCGTCGATCAGATACCAACCAAGATCGCCCTGGACGTTCTGAAGAACACCAACCTCAAGGTGGCACACAGAATCGTCGCCGGCGACGACCGCGAAGTTCTCGGGGCGACGATGGCGATGACGCCCGAACAGGAAACCGCCCTCGCCACACTGCCGGTAGGGAGAGCGGCCGTATTCACCGATGGTGAAGACGCGCCGTTGCTTCTCCAAGTGCCACCGATGAAGGGCGGATCCGGTACCTGGCCCACGGACACCGTCGTCAGGGACTACATGGCGCGCCACGGCCCGGCCCCAGGTGGCGCGCCGCCGACGGCAGATTGCGACCGTAGGTGTCTGACCGCTCCCCCGGCCTGTGACGCGGCCCGTGCCCTCGTCCAAGACCCGGGGGTCATGCGCATGTTCTCCCGAGTCGTCTTCTCGGCCGCGCAGACACCCGGCGGTCTGCACCGGTGCTGGGCGGACCTGCTGGCCGTGACGGCGCCCAAACTACCGGCCTGGTTGGACGATAATGCCGTGGTGGACTGCCTGATCCGGCACGGTGCCCGCCGGCTGGCCGAGACACGCGGTGCCCGCGAGGGCTGGACGTACGCACAGGGCGACGCCGTCGCCGCCGCGATCGATACCGCACTGTCCGGCCACGTGAACGGCCGCGACACCAGCGACGACGTCAGGTCACTGCGTCAGCTGCTGGTCATGCTGCAAGGCGGCTCTCCCGGCCCCTTCTTGTGCTGCTCCCGAATCTGGCGGGACAGCTCCGGGCCGTGCCTGTGCGCCGGCCCCGTTGCCGAGCTGGTGGAAGCGGGTGGGTTCGACAAAGCCTGGGCCAAAGCTCGGGACACCGACCGTGCCGACGGCAGCGGCGGCCGCCCCGCGGTGTGGGAGGTCTGCCAGGACGCCGCCTACCAGCTGACCGAGTTTCCCTCGGATGACCAGGACCCTTCCCTGACCGCTCAGGTGAGGGACATCGCCTGCCGCACCGCGCTCTGCTTCGCCCAGCGCATGCTGGCGGCCGAGGAATGGGCGCACCCCGCGACCGAACGCAGCGTTATGGACAGACTCTTCAGCGTAGCGGGCTGGAATCAGCAGGACCAGGAACAACAGTAAAAGACCCCGCCGAGGATCAACACGGAAGGAAGACGGCATGGGCGGACCGCAAGGAGAACCCGGCGGGGACATAGCAACCGACCGCAAGGAGCGCACATTTGACCCGCAGTCCGGAACCGAGACGGAGAGAACCGAGCACACCGTCGAGCACCGTGACGGTTCAGAGGACAGAACCTGGGACGAGAAAACCACCGACTCCAGTGGGAACGTTGTCTCGGAGTCGCATGGCTCAATCCATGAAAACAGCCCAGAAGAGGGTGGGGGCTACAGCAGAACCGAGTCCGTCACGGACCACCAGACGGGCGAAACCATCGTGACGACGACGACCGTCGACGGAAACGGCGACGGGACCAGACACACCACCATCGTCGACCAGAAGGGCGACACTGTACCCGGCAGCGACAAAATAGAAGAAATCAAGGGGGAGGGGAAATTCGGGGAGGATGACGATTTTTCGCAGGCCGAAGGTTCCGGCGATTCAAATGCCACCGCCGAATCTGATGCCGGGACGGAAGGCACCGGCGGCAGCAAAACCGGTGATTTCGGAATCAGGGATGCCGGCGGGGGCGACAGCGGTGGCCGGACGCCGGACACCGAGAGGTCGGAGGGGCACAGCAGGGCATGACACTGCGGCGGATGCGATATGGATCTGCTGCATCGCCGTCGCCGCGCCCTTCTGCGCGGACTTCGGCAGCGTTCGTGACATTCCGGGTCTCGAATTTGAGCGGGGTGGAGGTGTTATTGATCCGAAACGGTAGGTGTTCTGGGTCGTTGATCCCAGTGTGAGTGAACTGGTGGGGGACGCACGGCAGGGGCCTTGACCCAAGGCCGGGTAGTTAACGTTTTTGCAGGTCACGCAAGCCAGTTGAAGGATTTCCGACGCAGAGCAACGGAGCTCGTTGGTACAGGCAGTCGTCCAAGACAGCTTGCACTTGAGGAGCTCCGTTGCCGTTTCATCATGTCCTGCCGGCCCGGGTGATGGCCATCACCCGTACGGTCACAGTGGCCGCGGGCCGGTTCGCGCCCGGGCATCTGGGCGAGCTGACGGCCGTCGTGCCGTTCGAGCTGGTTGACGCGGTCCTGGCAGAGACTCGCCCGGTGCAGAGACGGCTGCGTGATCTTCCTTCGCGGGTCGGGATCTACTTCCTGCTCTCGATGTGTCTGTTCCCTGAAGTCGGCTACCGGCTCGTCTGGGACAGCTGACGGCCGGGCTGGCCGAGGTGCCGGTGGCCTCCCCGACGCCGAAGGCTCTGCGTGATCTGCGCCGACGACTGGGCAGCGCGCCGGTGCGCGGTTATTCGAGGTTCTCGCGGGGCCTGTGGCCCGGCCGACGACACCCGGTGTGCGGTTCGGGCCGTACCGGACTGTGTCATTCGACGGCTGCAGTTCCCAGAAGGTACCCGACTCCGGGCGAAACAGGGCCTGGCTGGGGCGAACCTCCCATCACGGCTATCCCACGCTGGAGTTGATGACGCTGGTCGAGACCGGCACACGGGCCTTGCTCGGCGCGGTGTTCGGGCCCACCGCCGAGGGCGAGACCAGCTACGCCTCGCGCCTGCTGCATCTGCTGCATCTGCTGCGGCCGGACATGCTCGTCCTGTGGGACAAGGGCTTCGACGGCAACGACTTCCTCGCCTCCGTCACCGCGACCCGCGCCCAGTTCCTGGGTCGACTCCGCAGCAACCGGCGTACCCCCGTTCTCACACGTCTCGCCGACGGCTCATACCTGTCGGTGATCGCCGCCCAGAAGGTACGTGTAATCGACGCGAACATCACGGTGACCTGCGCGGACGGCACCGTCTTCACCGGCTCTTACCGGCTGGTCACCACCTTGACCGACGCCGGCCGCTACCCGGCAGCCGTGCTGGTGGGCCTCTACCACCAGCGGTGGGAACACGAATCTGCGTACCACGCGCTCCGCCACACGATCATGAACGGGCGTGTCCTGCGCTCGGGCGACCCGGCCGGCGTCGAACAGGAGATGTGGGCCCTGCTCACCCTCTACCAGGCCCTACGCACCATGATGGTCGAGGCCGCCGAGTCGCTGCCTGGCACCGATCCGGACCGCTGCTGTTTCACCATCGCCCTCCAGACCGCCCGCGATCAGGTCGTCCAGGCCGCCGCCGTCATCACCGACCCCGCCGATGTCGGTCGCGTCGGGCTGATCGGGCACCGGATCCTGACCCGTCTGCTGCCGCCCCGACGGCAGCGCGTCAGCACCCGCAAGGTCAAGTCACCGATGTCCCGTTACAGCACCCGCCATGACGACGGCAGACCCGACACCAGCCGCACCATCACCGGCCTCGACATCAGCGTCCTTGAACCTCGCGAACCACACCCTCAACTCCCCGCCATCTCCCGCGACGACCGGAACACCGCCCTCGCCGACCGCCGCCGTCACCGGATCCTTGCCCTGCTCGAGAAGGACCCCACCCGCCTCTGGCGCCCCCGTGACATCGCTTCTCACTTCGGCGACATCACCATGGAGACCATGTATCGGCAGCTCTCCAGATGGGCCGAGACCGGCCTCATCCACAAACTCGGCCCCGGCCTCTACGCCGCCACGGCATGGACCCCAACACCCCCTGCGTGACCTGCAAAAACGTTAACTACCCGGCCTTGGGTCAAGGCCCGAACAGAGGTCAGAAAATTCTGACCTCCCGACAGCGCGCCATCGGAAGCTACCCCGACCACGGCGTCTGCGACGGACGTGAAGTCGCTGGCCTTCACTTACTCAACTGCATGGAAGCAACATCCAGCACGAGAGGCCCGCTCGATCACGGTGCTGGTGTCGTCGGCGGTTCGGCCCGGTCACGTCAGCGATGACAAGTAGGTTGTGACCGTCTTTCCGTGACAGCTACATCTGAATGAGGATGCGGGCTCTCAGAAGTGTGAAGGAGGCCCGGCCGTACGTCTGACGCTTGATCGTTTTGATTCTGTTGATGTGCCCCTCCGCTGCGCCCGAGCTGAGGACAGGCTGAGGTCGGCGGTGACGGCTGCGAGGTCCTGGCGGACAGAATCAGCGAACACCGCCGCCCGGCGCCGGCTGCGCACCGGGGTGCGAACCGTGCTGGGCGACTCCTGGGCCACGTACGAGAAGTACACCGCCCCCCTCAGCGTCGGCTTCATGGTGCAGCCCGGCCATCACTACGGGCCGAGCGTCGACGGCTACGAGTACAGCCCTCGGGCACGTACCACTTCGCCGACCGGGACGGCGTGGGCGTCGACCGCAGCCGCGCCACCGGAACCGGGTACACGGGCCCGTACGCGAAACCATGGGCCGAGACGTACGAGTCACCGCAGACCTTCCCCGACGATCTGCTCCTCTTCTTCCACCACGTGCCGTACAAGCACGTCCTGCACAGCGGGAAGACCCATCCAGCACATCTACGACACACACTACGAGGGAGTCGAGGAGGCCGAGGCCGCGAAGGAGGTGTGGTCCTCCCTCGCGGGCCTGGTGTCACCCACCTGGCACGCACGGGTGACGGAGCGCTACGAGGAGCAGCTGCGCTCGGCCCGCGAGTGGCCGGACCAGGTGAACAGCTACTTCCTGCGCAAGTCCGGGATGCCGGACCGGCAGGGGCGCCGGATTCACCGAGCCGGTCAGGCGGTGCCGATCAACTGGAGGATCAGGTCGTCGAGATCGGCGTCGTCATATACGTTCATCTTCACCTTGTCGCCCTCGTCGGCGTTGAGCGTGATCGTCCGGTAATCCATCACCGCATCGGTGCCGGCCACGCTCCAGGAGCCGTAGTTGACATAGCCGCCGCCGTCGTCGACCAAGACCTGGACGTAGAACGTGTCCCTGTCGTTCTTGGTGTCATAGATCCAAAGCTTCTGCTGGTACGGATGGAACTCGACCTTGCCGACGAACCAGCCGTCGTAATACATCTCGGCCTTCTGGGCGTAGCCGCCTGCGTCGTAGCGAAAGTAGGTGTTGTCGAATGGGTCGGTGAGCTCCCCGCCGCTGCACGGACAGGTGTCGGTGTCCCGGGCCATGCTGTCCCAAGCTGGATCGGGAACGTATGCCTGCGCGGGCACCGCACTGCCGATCAGCGCCGTCGTCAGCGTCACCACTCCCGCTGCGAGCCCCGCCGCTTTGGTCCTGAAACTCACGGTGTTCCTCCAGTTGACTAATCGTTACGCGATGCTGCTGTCGGAGCCAAAGTCGCTCTCGCCGCTGCCGTCGTAGAGCCAGAAGCTGACTCCGACGCCCTCGGGCAAGTCGAAGTCCTTTCCCTTCACGCGTCTCCCCCTCAAACGGACGCGTCGGCCGCCGAAGGGTGGCGACGTCAGAAGTGTGCGGGGTGGGGGACCGACGCGGTACCTCAAACTTTGCAGGGTCATGCCAGGCGCAGCACGGCGACTCCCAGGGGTTCGAGGGTGAGGGGTCGCCGGGCTCGGACGAGCTGCGCACCCGCTGTGTGAACGCCGGCCTCCTGCGGCATGGGCCCAGCGTTCGACTGTCTTCGGGTGGATGCCGAGCAGGTCGGCGATGACCATGGGCGGCAGGTCTACCAGGGCGTCCATCATGGCGGTGTTCCGAGCCGCGCGGGCAGGCAGACCATGGTGTCTCAGGGTGTCGGCCGGGCCGAGGGGGTTTCGCGGGCGTCCAGGGCTCTGGCCAGGCAAGAGGTACCTAGGCCCGGCCGTGGCGCCATGCCGCGGCGTGCTGTGCCGGAGCTGATCGTCGATGAGACGGACGAGCTTCGGCGGGAGCACGAAGGGGTGCTGGCTGACGGGTCAGGTAGGGTCCCGTGGCTCAGTCACGGGACCGAGGCGTTGTCGTGGTGTGTGGGCGGTGGTCACCGGATGAGGGTGCGCAGGACGGGGATGCTGCCGCCGGCGCTGGCCATTCCGGCGATGACAGCGGCTGCTACGGGGACGCCGGTGAGTGCGGTCAGGCCACCGATGACGAGGCCGATGACGACGGCGGTGAGCAGGATGACGGTGGTGCTCCGCCGTTGACGAATCGCTCAGCGAACCAACCGAACACTCCTCAGTCCCGTCTTCCACGGCAATCACCTCTAGTACCACCTATGCCTCCATTGGCGCCCCTCTCACCGGCCACACCGGCCGGGTCTGGGCGGTGGCTTTCTCCCTCGACGGACGCCTCCTCGCCACCACCGGCGACGATAGGACGGTGCGGCTGTGGGACCCCGCCACCCACACCCCCATCGGCGAACCCCACACCGACCACACCGGCCCGGTCTACTCGGTGGCCTTCTCCCCCGACGGCCACCTCCTCGCCACCGCCAGCACCGACGGGACGGTGCGGCTGTGGGACCCCGCCACCCACACCCCCATCGGCGAACCCCACACCGACCACACCGACGGGGTCTTGTCGGTGGCCTTCTCCCCCGACGGCCACCTCCTCGCCACCGCCAGCAGCGACAGGACGGTGCGGCTGTGAACGACTCTCCCGGTACCGGACTAGAGCTGCCCAACTGGGATTCGTCCGGGGGACGTCTGCCCGCTTGCCCAATTGGGCAAGAATGATCTTGCGCGCAATGTGAGTCCGCCCCGGAAAGCAAAAAACGCCTCGGTCCCGTGACTGGGTCACGGGACCGAGGCGCTGTCGTGACGTCAGACGGGGTGGGCGTAGCGGACCGGCTTGCCGAGGGAGCGCGCGTACTCGATCTCGCGGCGGGTGCTGGCGCCGATGTAGCCGCCCGGGTTGACCACGAGGACTTCGTCGGCGAGGTCGATCTTCCGCAGGTGCAGGTCGTCCAGGACCCGCTTGAGCCGGTCGGCTTGGGCGGGGTTGGCCCACAGCGGGTGGGGCTGCTTCAGGTTGCAGCCGGGTGCGAGGACGATCCGGCCGGCCGCCGTCTCGTACACGGTGGCTTCGGCGAACTGCTCCCAGTACCTGGTCGATCCGCACAGGACAACGATCGGCGGGCGGGAAGTGGTGCTGACGCTCTGGTGACGCACGTGGGTCCTTCCATGAGTTGGCGGGGAGCCGGGACAGCTGGGCTTCGGGGGCCTGCGGCCGCCGTGGCGGTCACTGGGTGGTGGGGCTGCTCGCGTCGGCGGCCGCCGCTTGGCGGGCGCTCGCCTCCAATTCGGTGTGGCGCTGCTGGAGTTGGTCGATGGCCGTGTGGTCGGTCAGGGCCGCTGGATCAGGTCGCGCTGGTATTCCATGCCGGCGAAGAAGCCCGCGTGGTAGCGGCACTGGTCCTGGGCTTCGTCGCAGGCCGGGCAGTCGAGGGTTTCGGCTGCGCCCCGGTCGCAGGGGGCGAGCCCGGCGACGGCCTGGTCGGTGAGGAAAGCGCTGCGGCGGGTCCAGAGGTCGGCGTTGCTGAACGCGGTGGCCAGCATCCGTGCGCGCAGGCGGGCGAGTGGGATGGTGCCTTCCGGCATGAAGTGCTCTCCTTCAAGTGATGGAGTAATAGCGCCCGGTGGGCGCAGATGGCGCTGCGGGCGGCCGGAGCCTGTGTCGACGGCCGCCCGCAGGCAGGGGAAGAGACCCCGGCTTGAAACCGGGCGCAATGACGTTGGTCAGCGGGTGACGAGGGCGGCCTTGTGCTCCTGGCGGTGCGCGGCGGCCGCGGGCTCGGCAAGGACGCGGACGTGGTGCGGGTCGCCGACGTCGCCCACTGGTGGAGTGTCGGTATTCGAGGGTTGCAGTATTCGCGCGGAGGGCGAGCACTCCCACACCCGGTCGCGGTGACAAGGCGTACAGCTCTCACCGCAGCGGGCACTGTCTGCGCGAAGACGCCGGATCAAGAAGAAGAGACCGACCTCTTGCGGTGAACCCGCGCCGACGCCCGCGCTCCGGTGCGGGCCTTCGTCCGCTGCCACCGCGCAGTACGGGCCCTTGCCGGCAGCGGAAATGCCGCGGCAGAAGGCTCACCGGCGCTAGGACGTTCACGGCGCCGGTACGGCGCAATGTGCTGAATCACCCCGAGGAGATCGAGCCGACGCCGTTCGCCGACGATCCGGCCGTCTGCCAGGTAGGAGAAGTTCCCGGCCTGCACCGAGATCTTGTTGCCGAAGTGTCAGCTGATGACCACCAGGTGACCGCCATCCGCCGGGCGCTTTGTCGGATCGCAGGAAACGATGGGAGACGTCACCGCTCGCAACCAGCTGCCGACACTCCGCGCGAAACACCCGAACCGCGCTGGAAGGACACGTCATGACCGCGACCGCGCCCAAGGCTCCGACTGCACCAGGGGTGCGGTCCTGGTGGGGGATCCCGTACGCCACCGCCGAGCGATACCGCCGCCCCGTGGTCGCAGGCTTCGATCCGGGCCTCCCCTATGACCGCAAGGGCGTCGTCTCTGTCCAGCCCGACAGCGGCGACTGGCTCGAAGCGGACAGCGGGATGGGCGAGGACTGCCTGAACCTGAACGTGTGGGCCCCCGAGCAGCCGGCCGACAAGGCGCTCCCGGTGGCCGTGTACATCCATGGCGGCGGATTCGAGTACGGCGCTAACACGCAGACCACCTCGAACGCCGCCGGTCTCGCCGCGTCGGGGCGCGTGGTGGGTGTGTCGGTCAACTACCGGCTCGGCGCCCTGGGTGCGCTCTCGCTCTCGCAATACGGCGGGCGGCTCGCCGAGGCCAGCAACCTTTTCCTGCAGGACGTCATCGCCGCGCTGACCTGGGTCAAGCGGAACATCGCCCACTTCGGCGGCGACCCCGACCAGGTCACGGTCTACGGCCACAGCGCCGGTGCCTACTCCACCTTCGGTCTGCTCGGCGCCTCCTCCGCCGACGGCCTGTACCGGCGCCTGGCCGGGTTCTCCGGCGGGCCCGCTCGTAGCGTCTCGGCCTGGTGGGCCGAGGAGCTCGCGCACCTGTTCGTCACCGAGCTCGGCGCAGCGGACAACCCGGAGAAGCTGCTCGACCTCGACGCGGTCTCTCTGAGGGACGCCCTGCGCAAGGTCGCCCCGACGGACCTCGGAGTCCGCGGCGGGGTGGACAACAAGGCCACCGGCGTCGTCCTGGACATCGGGCAGCCCGGCGCGGTGGTGCATGCCCATCCCATGGACGTCCTGGCCTCGGGCGCGCACCGTGATGTCGACGTGCTGCTGAGCATGGCGAGTGACGACATGGGGTGGTGGGTGGCGAACGACCGGGACCGGTTCGACCCGCACACCCTCGACCGCGTCGTCGACGAGGTCGCGGGGTGGCGTATTTCCCGCTCCCGCGCGCAGAAGATCGTCGATGCCTACGACCAGGGCGGCCGTACCCCGGCCGAGGTCCGCGCCGCGGCTATGGCGGACTACCTCTTCGCGCTCCCGGCCGCCCGCGGCGCTCTGGCGCACGCCGCGGCGGGCGGCAACGCCCATCTGCTGATGATCGGGCCGGCCGAGGGTGCGCCCGCGGTGCACGGCACCGAGATGTACGCCCTCGTCGGGCAGGAACAGCCGGGCCGCAGCGCCGAACAGGCCGAGCGTGACACGCGGATCCGCGACATCGTGCTCGACTTCGTCACCGGTGAGCAGACCCGGCTGTGGCCCGCTGTCACGGACCGGCCCATCTCGGGAAGCGTCGGCAATCCGCCCTTCGAGGCCACCGCTCACTACCAGCAGGCCCTCGACCTGTGGGAGGGCATCGACCGCCCCTGACGGTCACCGCGCGATCCCGAGATGCAGAACGGCGCAGGGTCACCACTGAATGATCACCCGGGCACCTGTGCCTGGAGCCCCGGCTCCGTTTTCACATTCCCGGGGGACGAACAGAACAAGGAGCTCGGCATGAGCCAATCGACAGCAGCCGGCGGCGCCGTACCGGCGACGATGCGGGCCGTCGTCGTCACCAGGCCCGGCGGCCTCGACGCACTGGAGATCAAGGATGTACCGGTGCCGGTCCGCAAGCCCGGCTGGGTGCGGATCAAGGTGAAGGCGTTCGGCGTCAACGAGTCCGAGGTCACCACCCGCAAGGGCGAGTCGGACGCGGTGGTCACCTACCCGCGCGTGCCCGGCATCGAGGGCGTCGGCGTGGTCGACGAGGCCGACGAGGACAGCGGGCTGCGGCCAGGACAGCAGGTGGCCACGATGATGGGCGGCATGGGCCGCTCGTACGACGGCGCGTACGCCCAGTACGTCACCGTCCCCGCCGGGCAGGTCATCCCGTTCGAGACCAGACTGCCGTGGGACGTCGTCGGCGCGCTGCCCGAGATGTTCCAGACCGCCTACGGATCCCTGACCCGCGGCCTGGACCTCAAGGCCGGGCAGACGCTGCTGATCCGCGGCGGCACCTCCACGGTCGGGCTGAGCGCGGCCACCATCGCGAAGGACCTCGGCGCTACCGTCATCTCCACCACCCGCAGCCCCGGCCGGGCCGGGGAACTGCGGGCTGCGGGCGTTGACCATCCCCTCGTCGACAACGGCACCCTCGCCGACCAGGTGCTCGAGCTGATCCCGGACGGCGTCGACGCCGCCCTGGAACTGGTCGGCTGCTCGGTCCTCCCCGACACCCTCCGCACCGTCCGCCGGCACGGCACCGTCTGCTTCACCGGAGCCCTGGCAGGCCAGTGGTCCATCCCGGACTTCACCCCGTTCATGATCCCCTTCGGGGTACGCCTGACCTCCTACGGCGGTCAGGCCGCCGACCTGCCGGCCGACGTCTTCGCCCACCAGCTCCAGGCCATCGCCGCCGGACGCCTCAACGTCCCGGTCGCGAAGGTCTACCACGGCCTGAAACAAGTCCGAGACGCCCAGGCCGACCTCGAATCCGGCACCACGCCGGGCAAGCACGTCATCGTCCTTGACGACTGAAAGAGACACATCCCCTGGTTCGCCGACAGGCACCGGCTGGGGCATGCACAAAGAAGAGGGAGGACGCCGTGGGCGTCGACAAGGAAGTAGTCAGCAAGACCATCATCGAGCTGGAGAAGTCGTACAACGAACGCTTCAGCGTCGGCGACCCGGGCGGCTACCTGGACGGCTTCGCGGACGAGGTGAGCTACTTCGACCCGATCCTCGAGAACATCGTCGTCGGCAAGGAGAAGACCGTCGCGTGGCTGTCGTCCATCTACTCCAACCCGCACATCGTGCGCAGCGAGTACCTCAACCCGACGGTCCACGTCGGCGACAGCGGCGACTTCGCCGTCCTGGCTTACAACCTGAAGACCTACGTGCTCGACGAGGACGGCAACGAGAAGCAGCGGCGCGCCTGGAACGCCACGCACGGCTACCGGCTCGTCGACGGCCAGTGGCTCATCGTGCACTCCAACTGGGCGTTCTCCCAGACCGTGGCCGAAAGGATCGCCTCCTGACCGCGGCGCAGCCTGTGGTCCCCAGCCTGACCGGGTTCCTCCGGCATGGCGAGCGGGGCCCCGCCTGTGCCGCTGGCATCCGGCCAGTGGTCGTCTTAGCCGCACCGATCTGCTCAGAGACACGCCTCGCGACACCAGCGCACCCGAATGACCGAACGTCAGGATCCCATGATCACGGACACCGCAACCGACGCCTACAGCTCCTTCACCGTGACCGACCTGGAATCGACCCGCACCTTCTACCACGACGTACTCGGGCTGCAAGTCGAAGACCGGGACGCAATGCTCACCATCCGCCTCCCCGGCGGTGCGAGCACCGTCGCGTACGCCTCCCGCAACCACCAACCGGCACGATTCACCATCCTCAACTTCGTCGTCCCTGACCTCCCCGGTACTGTCGCGGACCTCACCCGACGGGGCGTGGATTTCGACCAGTATGAGGGAGTGCAGATCGACTCGGACGGGATCTACCGCGCCAACGGCCCCTGGTTCGCCTGGTTCACCGACCCCTCCGGCAACGTTCTTGCCGTCTGCGAACGCGACCTCCGCACGGCCGGCGCGAGGCGTACCGGCTGATCGACGGCGAGTGGCACGTCGGGCACTCCTACTGGGCGTTCACCCAGACCGCGAAGGCAGCCATCTCCTCCTGACGGGCAAGGCGCCTGCGCCGGGTTTGCGTCACGCGCCGGTCCTCGCCTCGCGGGTGGCGAAGGCGGCCGGGGTGAGTCCGGTGCGGTCGCGGAAGAAGCGGCCGAAGTTCGCGGGGTCGGTGAAGCCGAGGTGGGCGGCCACGGCCCGGGCGTCCCATCGGGCACCTCCCAGCAGGCGCCGGGCTTCGAGGAGGCGGCGTTCGTCGATGAGTTCACGTACTCCCTTGCCGGTGGCGTCCCGGGCGGCGCGGCTGAGGGTGCGGACCGAGCAGCCGAGCAGCTCGGCGTAGTCCGCGGCTTGGTGCAGCTCCCGGAAGTGCAGTTCCAGGGCGTCCAGGAAGCGTCCGTACCTGTCGGTGCGGCCCGTGCCGGCCGTGGCCGTACCGGTGGGGGCGATGCCTGGGACGTTGGTCAGGCGCAGCAGCAGCGATTCGAGCAGGCTGCGGCGCAGGGCGTGGTGGATGTCGAGGGGGCGGCGCCCGAGTGCGCGGTGTTCGTCCAGGAGCTGGAGCGCCGTCTGCTGGAGCCAGGCGGCGTCATCGGCTTGCGGGCTCAGCACGGCCGGGGCGTCGTGCGCGGTGAGCGGGGACAGCAGACGGGCGATGTCGGGCCGCAGTACATCCGGTTCGAACAGGATGAACGGGCCGCGGGTGGAGCCGGGTGGATGCCAGCGCAGCGTGTGTCCGGGACGCACCCAGAGCCACTGGCCGGGGGCGACGGTCCGCGTGACGTGGTCGACGTCGTGCCGCAGCTCGCCCTCGGTGACGGCGATGAGGTAGTGGAAGGTGGCGCGGACCGGGCGGGGCGGGTTCCACGGCCAGTCGTCGTGCTGGACGAAGAAGTCCTCGATGGTGTTCACCTCCAGGCCGTACGGAGTGCCGACCGGGGGCTGGAAACCGTACAGCGGAACCGCGGCCGGTTCAGCCTGTCCGCTCGGGCTGGGCTGTCGCTTATCGACCATCATGTGTCCGCAGTCTACTGCACCTTCTATCGGTTTCGGGGAGAGAGTGGGAGGTGCCGCCACGACCGCGCGGCGCGCCACTCGCGTCATGGGGTGCCCAGCCCGCGCTCACCCGATGAAGGAAACGTTCATGAACGGAACGACCCTGCACAAGACCGCCGCCGCCTGCGCCGAGGAGCTTCCCGGAGCCCAGCTTGAGCATCCCTTCGGTGACGACTGGGAGGTCTTCAAGGTACGCGGCAAGGTGTTCATGCTGATGACCGAGGTCCCCGGGCGTCCTGTCGTGATCCTCAAGGCGGACCCCGGCGAGGCCCACGCCCTGCGGCAGCAGTTCAGCCACATCACCCCCGGCTACCACATGAAAAAGAAGCACTGGATCACCCTGGAGGGCGGGGAGGGCGTCGACGAGGAGCTCGTCAGGGAGCTCGTCACCGACTCCTACCGGCTCGTGGTCGCCCACCTGCCCAGGGCCGAGCGGCCCGTCGACCCGCACACCTACGGCACCGGCACGCGGGCGGCCCGGTGAGCGCGGCCGGTGACCGGCTCCAGGACACCGCCCGCCAGGCGGCGCTGGCCCTCCCCGACGTCAACCACGGCTACCCCTTCACCCCCGGCCTCGACGTGTACAAGGTCGCGGGCAAGGTGTTCCTGATCGTCACCGACGACCCGGACGATCAGATCATCACGGTCAAGTGCGAACCCGAACACGCCCGCGCGCACGTACACGGCTACGCCTCCATCACACCGGGCCGCTATCTCGACAAACGCCACTGGATCTCGCTCGGGCCTGGCCCCGGCATCACCGAGCGACTGGTCACCGACGCGGTCGAGGATTCCTACGACCTGGTCGCCGAGCGGCTGCCGCGACGCGACCGCCCCGGTGTCCGATGAACGCCGCGAGCTTCCCCACGAGCGGCTGAGCCGACGCCTGTCAGCGCCCTGTGCACGGCTCGCCACGTCCGCACACGTCCGCACACGTCCGCACCCGTCCGCCTGCGACCCGAGAGACCGATGGAACCGACCGACGCGACCCTGCCGCTCTTCGGCGAGGAGCCCGCCCGGCCCCTCGCCGACCGCCTGCGCCCCACTCAGTTGGAAGAGGTCGTCGGGCAGGACCACCTCCTGGCCCCGGACGCCCCGCTGGGCCGCATGGTCGCCCAGCAGCGCCTCAGCTCCGCCATCCTGTGGGGCCCGCCCGGCGTCGGGAAGACGACCATCGCCCGGCTCCTCGCGGACGCCGGCAACCTGGCCTTCGAACCGGTGTCGGCCACCTTCTCCGGCGTAGCCGATCTGCGCAAGGTCTTCGCCGCCGCACGAAACAGGCGCGGCATCGGCCAGGGCACCCTGCTGTTCGTCGACGAGATCCACCGCTTCAACCGTGCCCAGCAGGACAGCTTCCTGCCCTACGTCGAGGACGGCACCGTCACCCTGATCGGCGCCACCACGGAGAACCCGAGCTTCGAACTCAACGGCGCCCTCCTCTCCCGCACCCAGGTCCTCGTCCTCAAACGCCTCGACGAAGCCGCACTGACCGCGCTCCTCGACCGCGCCGAGCAGCTCACCGGCCACCATCTGCCCCTGGACGACGACGCCCGCCGCGCCCTGATCGCCATGGCCGACGGCGACGGCCGCTACCTCCTCAACATGGCCGAACAGCTCCAAGCTCTCCCGGACACCGAAACCACCCTGGACACCGCCGGGCTCGCCCGTCACATCCAGCAGCGGGCCCCGCTGTACGACAAGATGCAGGAGGGCCACTACAACCTGATCTCCGCGCTGCACAAGTCGATGCGCGGCTCCGACCCGGACGCAGCCCTCTACTGGCTCGCCCGCATGCTCGACGGCGGCGAGGACCCCCTGTTCGTAGCCCGCCGCCTGGTCCGCTTCGCGAACGAGGACATCGGCATGGCCGACCCACACGCTATCCAGCAGACGCTCGCCGCCTGGGACGTGTACGAGCGACTCGGCTCCCCCGAGGGCGAGTTGGCGATCGCCCAGGCCGTCGTCTACCTCGCCACCGCCCCCAAGTCCATCGCCGTCTACCGCGGCTTCAACGCCGCACACCGATCAGCCCGTCACACCGGCTCGCTCATGCCACCCGCCCGCATCCTCAACGCCCCGACCCGACTGATGAAAGACCTCGGCTACGGCAAGGACTACCAGTACGACCCGGACACAGCCGACGGCTTCTCCGGTGACGACTACTTCCCCGACGGCATGGACCGCGAGACGTACTACCAGCCCACCCGCAACGGCTACGAAGCCCAGATCACCGAGCGCCTGCGCCACTGGGCCGCTCTGCGTGCCCGCCGGCAACGCGGCTGACCGGCCGACGCCCACGAAGAATCATCACGGCCGGAGGAGTGAAGACAGCGCGCCCGAGTTGTCCGTGACGTGCACTCACCCGAGCTTGCGCCGCATCCGAGGATGAGGTTCACCTACTCCCCGTCGTTTTTCCCCCGAAGGAGAGAACAGATGGCAGACCAGACAGCAGCAAACTTTTTCGGTGCCCTGACCACCCGGCCCCCATTGGACCCGGACCTCGCGCCCGTCGAGGAGGCGCGGGGAGCTGTTTTTCCGGCCCTGTCGGACGCGACCCTGGCAGAGATCCGAGGGCAGATCACCGCGGGTTCCCCTGGGCTGGACTCGGAGGCTCTGACGGCGGGCGGCAGAGTGCGGGTGGAGGAGCGCCAGGTACCCGGGCCGGACGGCGCGCCGGACATCACTGTGCTGATTCTCAGCCCCGTCGAGGACCGAGGTCCCAAGGGAGGCATCCTCAGCCTCCACGGTGGCGGGATGATCATGGGGGGACGCCGGGACCACGTGAGTCATCTCCTTCCCCATGTGATCGATGGGAGTGCGGTCATCGTGTCGGTCGAGTACCGGCTGGCGCCGGATCACCCCGATCCCGCGCCGGTCGAGGACTGCTACGCGGGGCTGGTGTGGATGGCGAAGAACGCGGCCGAGCTCGGTATCGACCCCGAGCGGCTCCTGATCGCCGGAGTCAGTGGCGGCGGCCTCGCGGCGGGCACCGCGCTGCTCGCCCGCGACCGCGCCTTTCCCCAGCTCAGCCACCAGGTTCTGATCTGCCCCATGCTCGACGACCGTTTCGAGACGCACAGCAGTCGCATGGTGGACCGCGAGGGCGTATGGGACCGCTACAGCAACCTGTACGCGTGGACCTCCGTACTGGGCGAGCGGCGCGGCGGCCCGGAGGTGTCGCAGTACGCCGCGCCGGCCCGCGCCGAGGACCTCAGCCGGCTGCCGCGCACGTACATCGACACCGGCTCGGCGGAGGGGTTCCGCGACGAGATCCTGATCTACGCCGGCCGCTTGTCCGAGGCGGGCGTGAGCGTCGATTTCCACATGTGGGGCGGAGGCTTCCACGGGTCCGACATGTCGGTGGGTGATGCGGCTGTGTCGCGTGCCTCCAACGCGACCCGCGAGGAGTTCATCCGGCGGGCTCTTGACCGGTGAGCGGTGCGACAACGCGAGATGCGACAGAGCTCGATTACTCGCCCGAGCCTCGATCCCGTGTGGCGCCGCTTCAAGAACTCGCGGAACCTCTCAGTTCACAATCGCGGGAAACAGGCGCTCGACAGCCGCGACGATGGCAGCTCGCCGCGCCACCAGGAACACAGCGCGGTCATCGCCGGACGGAGGCAGCAGGTCAGGCTGTGCAGCCCAGGCGGTGGCGATCTGGTGGACGAGGACCAGGATGTCGACCGGGTCCCAGCGGGCGTCCAGCTGGCCGGCTTCCTGGGCCTCGCGGATCTGCTCGATCTTGCGGGCCACCGATTCCCGGAAGGGGTCGTGGGGCAGGGAGTCACCGGCGTCGAGTTCGAACTGCCCCCAGCTCATGAGCCGGAAGCGGTCGGGGTGACCGGTGAAGTAGTCATGGAGACGGCCGGCATAACCGGGCAGATCGGTGGGGTCCATACGGGTCGCTTCGGCCACGGCCGCCAGCTCCTGCGCGGAGACGAACCGGTAGAGGGCCAACTTGCTGGAGAAGTAGGCGTAGACGCGTTCCTTGCTGGTCCTGGCGGCCTTGGCGATCCGGTCGATCCGCGCCCCGGCGATCCCGTGCTGGGAGAACTCGGCCTTGGCGGCGCTCACGATGCGGTCGCGGACCGAGTCTGCGCGGGTGGAAGGGCTCATGCCTCCACGCTACCCGACCAAACCGTTTGGTTTGCCACTGGAAAACGATCAGCGTACGCTCCAAACAGAACCGTTTGGTTTGACATGAGGAGATTGGCATGCAGCACAGGACACTCGGCACCCAGGGCCTGACCGTCTCGGCGATCGGCTACGGCGCAATGGGCCTGACCCAGGGCTACGGCTCCAGTGACGAGGAGGCGGGCGTTGCCGCCATCCGCCGCGCCCACGACCTGGGCGTCACCTTCTTCGACACCGCCGAGGTCTACGGCTGGGGTTCGAGCAACAACGAGGTTCTGCTCGGCAAGGCGGTGAGCGACTTCCGCGACGAGGTGGTCCTGGCCACCAAGTTCGGCTTCGCGCAGACCGAGCAGGGCCTGGGCCTCAACAGCCGCCCGGACAACATCCGCAAGGTCACCGACAACAGCCTGCGCCACCTCGGTGTCGACCAGATCGACGTCCTTTATCAGCACCGCGTCGACCCGGACGTGCCGATCGAGGATGTCGCGGGCACCGTCAAGGAACTGATCGACGCGGGCAAGGTCAAGTACTTCGGCCTCAGCGAGGCCGGCCCGCAGACCATCCGCAAGGCACACGCCGTCCAGCCGGTCTCGGTCCTGCAGACCGAGTACTCGCTCTTCGAGCGCGACGTCGAGCAGCTCTTCCCGGTCCTTGAGGAGCTCGGCATCGGCTTCGTCCCCTATTCGCCCCTCGGCCGCGGCTTCATCACCAGTACCGCGAAGCCCGCGGCAGAGTACGACGCCACCGACTTCCGCAAGACCAATCCGCGCTGGCAGCCCGGCAACTTCGAGAAGAACGTCGAAGCCGTGGAGCGACTTGGCCAGCTGGCCACGGCCAAGGGCATCACCGTCTCCCAGCTCGCGCTGGCCTGGCTGCTCGCCCAGGGCGAGCAGATCGTCCCGATCCCGGGCACCCGAAGCGCCGCCCGCATGGAGGAAAACGCCCACGCCGCCGACGTCACCCTCACCGAGGCCGATCTCGCCGCAATCCACGAGATCCTCCCGAACGGTGGATTCGGCGCCCGCTACGCCGAAGAGCACATCCCCAACTGGGTGTGACCCCAGACCAGTTGGTAGACCTACCCGCGCGTTGCGTCCCGGACTGCGAACGCGGCCGGGGTGAGGCCGGTGCGGTCGCGGAAGAAGCGGCCGAAGTTCGCGGAGTCGGCGAAGCCGAGGTGGGCGGCGACGGATCGGACGTCCCATCGGGCGCCTCCCAGCAGGCGTCGGGCTTCGAGGAGGCGCCGGTCGTCGATGAGCTCACGTATTGGCTTGCCTGCTGGTCGTGTGCGAGGGAAATACCGGCGAGGGTCGGGAGGGCGGTGTCGTTGCCGACCGCGCTGGCGACCTGGCTGACGGCTTCGGCGAACATCTCGCCGGACAGGGTGCCGGAAGCGGGTCCGGGCTCGGGGAGCTGCGGGTATTCCTCGATCGGCAGGGTGGGCAGCGTGAAGCGGGCGGATCCGGCGAGCAGGATCAGGCGGGGGCCGGTGAGTTCGAATTGCACGCAAGTGAGGTGTGTGTGGCCGGGGGTCGCCGTTGAACACTCACCCGATTCGCCTGCGAAGTGCATCGGCCGGACGGCCTATACCTGGATCGCCACGTCCCGCTGACCGCCTTAGATTTCGCCGAAGATGCGCGCTTTCGCTCGCTCTTCGTCGAAAGGTCTGCCTGCATGACTCGCCGTTGGTTCACATCCGCTCTGTGCGCGATCCTGCTTCTCGCACCCGGGTCACCCACCGCGGCCTCGGCCTCCGAGTCCCCGGCCACGTTGCGGGTCATGACCCGCAACCTCTACCAGGGGGCCGATCTCGCGCCCGTCCTCGCCGCCACCAGCCCACAGGCGCTCGTCGCCGCGGTGACCGCGGCGTACGCGAACGTCCAGGCGACAAACTTTCCCGAGCGCGCCGAGGCCCTGGCCGACGAGATCGCCGACAGCGACCCCCACCTCGTGGGCCTGCAGGAAGCCGTGCTCTGGCGCAGCCAGACCCTCGCCGGACCGGGCAGCGCCACCCACATCGAGTACGACTTCCTGCAGATCCTCCTCGACAAGCTCTCCACCCGGGGCAAGCACTACGCGGCCGTGGCCACGGTCGACCTCAGCGACTTCGAGGCACCGCGGTCCACACCCGTTGGCCTGCAGGACATCCGCCTCACCGACCGCGACGTACTCCTGGCCCGCACCGACCTGCCTGCGCATGTCTTCTCCGTGGCCAACGCGCAGTCGGCGCAGTTCCAGAACCACGTGCCCATCTGCCGCCCGGTGCTGGGCTGCCCGCCCAATGCCCCCCTCCGGTTCCTGAGCGGCTGGGTCGCTGCCGATGCCACCGTGCGCGGGCGCACCACTCGGGTGGTCACCACCCATCTGGACCCCCTCTCCCGCACCGTCCAGGAGGCGCAGGCGGGCGAACTGCTCGCCGGCCCGCTGGACACGGGACTTCCTGCCGTCCTTCTCGGTGACCTCAACTCGGCCGCCGGCGGAGTCGGCGCCCAACCAGGGACCGACACTCAGACCTACAACCACCTGCTGGCCTCCGGCTTCACCGACGCCTGGACCGCCACCCGCGGCCGCAATCCCGGCTTCACCTGCTGCCAGGCCGCCGACCTGCGCAACCCCACCTCCAAGCTCGCCCAGCGCATCGACTACGTGCTCTTCCGCGGCAGCGTCACCGCACTGACGAGCAACCGGGTGGGCGACACACAGGCCGACCGCACCCCCTCAGGCCTGTGGCCCTCCGACCACGCCGGCGTCCGGAGCGTGCTCCAGCTGCGCTGAGTGACGCCCGCGCAGGCCTCGAGCTCGCGGCGCGAGATCTCCAGCGCGCCGGCGAGCAGCTGGGCACGAACTGGACGCTGCACGATCTTCGGCACACCGCGGCAACCCGGATGGCACGTGACCCGACCTGGCCAGCGGAACGGTGTCGTCAGACGACAACCGCTCCATCTCCGCCCAGACCACATCCACGAACTTCTGCGACTCCAGCAGGCGGCGCAGAAGCCGGGGCCTCTTCGTGAGCACCTGGAACTGGTGCTGTGGTCCCATCGCCATCGTCGCGAAGACCCGGGCCACGAACGCCGTGGGAACCCGGGCATGGCCGATGTCGCTCATGGAGTTCACGAACACTTTGCGTGGCCGACGCCACCGCAGCGGCTCGAACAGGGCGTCCTCGTGAACCGTGAGCGCGAACCCTGGACCGCTGGTCCGCGGATCACCATCGCACTGGTACTTGGCCTGCCCCATCGCCTTCAGCCGCTTGGCCAGTGTCAGCGCATAGCAGTGGTCGCACCCGGGCGAAATCCGGTCACATCCCGTCGTCGGATTCCACGTGACCTCGGTCCACTCGATCCTCGTAACAGAGCTCATCGGGTACTCCACGGATTGTGGCGACTTGATGAACCTGACAAGCTGCACCACCTTGTCCAACGGCAACCGAGCGTTCTCGGATACCAACGCCCGCTCGCGAAAGGAGACTCAAGCCGGTGAACCTCGTTAGCAACGGGATCACGGCCATGGTCACGTTGCTCGCCGTGATCCTCGGTGGCTGGCTGTCCACCCGAAACCAAGATCGACTTTGGCAGCGTGAGCATGCACGTCAGTGGAGGGACATTCGACTCGCTGTCTACCGCGACTTCCTTACGGCGTATCGCGAATACGTGGGCTTCACTCGGGACCCTGCCGCCAACATCTCGGCCGTCCCGCACCCGACGCGTCCCGGAGCCATGATGCCGTTTTTCGATGAACTCGGGCGCCCGTACATGGAGCGGATGGAAGCCACGAAGACGTCTACCCGTCTCGTGTCCGAGCGGCCCGCGACCGTGAACGCCGCCGACCAGCTCGTACATCGTGCGCGCAGGATCGCCGCAGCCCGTGCCACACACGACGCAGGCAACATACCGCCGGAGGAGTTTCAGGCACTCTGGGCTGCTGAGCGGGACTTCCTGGCCGCCACACGCCGAGAGCTCGGGCTCTCCCCGATGTCGCAGGACGCAACTGGCTGGACGCAGTTGTGACCGGCCTGTTCGCACAGTGACGGTCCTGACCCTCGGCAATTTCGAGCGATGGTCCCTCACGATCTCCTTGGTATGCGCCCTGCTGGTGCAGAGAAGCTTGAAGAAGAACGACACCCCGGCCTGCTGGCAGGTGTCCCGGATCTGCGTCACCCACGCCTCGTCCAGCGGCCGGTGCCCGGGGCCCGGCTCGCCGCCGGCGATGACCCAGTCGATGCCGGTCAGTTCCAGGCCGTCCAGCGGTCCCAGCAGCGGCTCGCACGACAGGAACTTCACCGCCGCAGGAACCTGCCGCAGGTCATCGACGCGCGGCAGTTCCTTCGCGCTCTCCACGGACACGCCCATCCACAGATTTGCCGGCCACTCCAGCCGGTCGGCGACCTGCCGCAGCCGCCGCGCCCGCTTGGTGAGGACCTGGTAGGTGTGCTGCGGGGTGTCCGCGATCACGTCGAACACGCGGCGCACGTAGTCGAGCGGCACGCGCGCGTGGAAGAGGTCGCTCATGGAGTTCACGAATACCGTCCGTGGGCCTCTTCCACCCGTACGGCACCTGCAGGGCATCCGGATGCACCGTCAGGCCGAAGCCCGGCCCGGAGGTTCTCGGGTCGCCATCGGCCTGGTACTTCGGTGAGCCCATGGCCTTCAGTCGTTTCGACAGCGTCAACGCGTAGCAGTTGTCGCACCCCGGCGAGACGCGGTCGCATCCCGTGGTCGGGTTCCATGTCGCCTCGGTCCACTCGATCGCGCTGCGGTCACTCACCGGCCGGCCCTCCATCCCCTCGAACCGAGCCTCATCCCCGACGGCGCAGCCGCGGCCCGCTGTATGCCCAACGAACCGCCGCACCACCGGTACTGGCATCCAACCATCCGACGCACGCGCCGTACTCACTACTTTGAACATCGAACATGCGTTCCCCTTCCTGCGCTAGTGCGCGTGCTGCAAACCGGCCAACTCTTTTGCGCTGGACCTGCCATCAACCGCGGCCCCTCCCCCAGACCAAGGCCATGCGGCAGCAGGCCGTGCTGGAACTCCGCCGGCTCCTCACCCTGGCCAAGGTCGCCGAGCGGCTCGGTCCGTCCGGGCGCTTTCGATCAGTGCCGTGCCATCGGCGCTTGCGGCTCACCGGCTGCGTCGACGGCTCGCCGCTGTTCGACCTCTTCGGCAGCTCCAACGTGACCAACGCGATCTTCTCCTTACCCTCCCTATTGATCAACGGCGGATCTTTGCCGCCTGCTGTGACTCGCTCTGGAGATCCGAGATCGCGGCGGCCAGGTCCGTAAGGTCGGACAGGTCGATGTTCCTCGGGTTCGCGGCGTAGCCGACCAGGCCGAGGAGGCGGTGCACGATGTCGGCCTCCTGTTGCTGCCGGTGCCAGTCGGCATCGTCCAGTCCGCCGTCGTCGACGGGGTACTGGGGGGTGTTGCGGAAGTGCTCGTCTTCGGCGACGCCCTCCCGCAGAGCCCTGGGCCACACCAGCGGTTCCCGTGACGGTTTCCCCCTGTTGCCGGGCTTGCGGATGGCCTGCAAGATCCGGGCCCTGATGGGCGCCCATGACTGGCCGGTCTATGCCCCGGAACGGGACGTCCAGGGCAGCACGTGGGCACAGGAGCGCGACGCGCAGCGGGAGGAGACCATCGCCCGCCGTGCCGCATGGGAAAAGGAGCGGCAGGACGCCCGCGATGAGCTGAAGGCGCAGGTGTGGCTGCCGGCGGACACCAGCCGCCGGCTGCGCGTGATTGCCGCCCGCACCGGCCTTGGCCCGGAGCAGATCCTCGCCCAACTCGCCGACCGGGTCCGCATGGACGACGACGGCGCCCTGACAGCCGACGCCTTCACCCCACACTGACAGAGCGCTGGGAGGCACTGCTGGCCGGGCCGGGGCGGCGCGGTTGCCTTGGAGGCGACCGCGCCGCCTCACGACGCGAGCCCGGCCGCGCAACGCGAACCGGGCTCTCCAGTGGTCTTCTGGTCTTCAAGGCTTTCTGCGGAGCGTCCCGCGGACTCTCCATGAACGGCATCACCCACACGGGCGAAGCTTCGCGCCCGATGGTGCGCGCAGGAGGGTCCTTCAGCCAACGCTGGCGATATCCGCATAGATCCTATTTGCAGGCGCCGGAGAACCTATTGTCGACAGTCCGATACAACGGAAGCAGCATGGCGGAGTAGGTGTCGGGGCCGTACTCGCCGTCTACGTGGATTCGGTGCTGCGTCTGAACAGCGCGTACCGCTGCCTTGGTGGCGTCCCCGTAGATGCCATCGGGCACAAGATTAGGGATGTGGTTGTAGCAATGGTTGATCGCCGCCTGAAGCGCTCTGACTCCGGAGCTGTCGGATCCTTTGGCCATCCAGCAGTAGTAGTTGGCGCCCCCTCCGAGGTAGAACGCAGGCAGGTAGAAATACCGCCCGGGGGTGTCTGCGGCGAGCGTCGAGATCCTGGCGGTGTTGCACTCGGGGGTGGCGGCAGAGGCAGGGCTCGCGGTCAAACCAACCAGCAGCGTCGAGATCACGCCGGTGATGGCACTGATGGCGCCGACCTTGAAACGGTTTCTGTTCACGGTTCTCCAGTTCGTAGGTAACTGACAGGGGCGAGGATCGACACCACGCAGTCCTTAATTGTGGTCAGACGCATGACCCCGTAGGAGACCGACCGCCGGGACGTCCGCCAGCTCCCCCCTTCGCTGGCCTCATCCACGGACTTTAGGATCATCGTGGGCTTCGGACTTTGTCATCCGTGCAGGGAACGTTGTCAGTCGTGCACCGCCTCAAGCTGACGCTGCATCAGGCGAGGGTCGCCCTGCGGGTGAGGCCATGCGAGACCGCCACGGCCGGTGCCGCCCCGTACGACGGGCACAGTAGCCCGGCCCGGTCGCTGAGTGTGCCGGTCGTTTGCCCCACAAGGAACAGCCGCCGCGCACACCGGAATACGGGAAAGGCGGCGGTCGAGACCGCCTCTGGTTCACAGCCGCGACCTTGTTGAGCTCAAAAGAGCTGTTGGCCGGTTGGATGTGAGGCCGTCAGGAGGTGCGAGCGTCGTAGTTCTCGCGGTTTGCGAGGACCTCGGCCATGTGCGCCTGCGCCCAGTTTCTGAGCCCGCGCGTCATGTGGTGGAGCGAGAGGCCGAGGTCGGTCAGCTCGTAGGAGACGGTGACAGGGACGGTTGGCGTCACGGTACGGGTGAGCAGACCATCGTGCTCCAGCGACCGTAGCGTCTGGGTCAGCATCTTCTGGCTGACCCCGGCCAGAAGACGAGAGATCTCGGAGTAACGCATCGCCTTCGGAGCCTCTGCGTGTGCTGCACCGGGCCGGCCGGGGCTGTTGTCGCCGCCCAGCGCACACAGGATCAGGACGACCCACTTGTCCGAGATTCGGTCGAGCAGCTGCCGGCTGGGGCACCCTGCCAGGAACGCGTTGTACTCCACCTTCGCCTGAGCCCTCTTCTGGGCCGCCTTCATCGTCGTCACTGAGGCTGCGCCAAGCTCGTTTCCGCAGTTCAGTGGGGCTGGTGTGATGCGCCGGTGAGGTACTCACGCTGATAGGTGGCCTGATCGTTAGCACGAGATCGTCTGGCGTGGGCGTTCTCGCGGGTTC
>NZ_JBQQCG010000087.1:0-50292 GCF_052245575.1 Streptomyces sp. 2A115
ATCCAGGCGGTCATCGCGCTGGCCCGGCGACGGGCGAGCGTTCTGTGGGCACTGCTGCGTGACGGACGGGTCTTCACCTCCACCCCGCCGGTCACACAAGCGGCTTGACTTCGTCATTGAGACTCCTGTGACGGCGAACGGACGATCGGCAGTGCTCGACCGGATAGCGGCGCCGTTTGTGACAGCCCGGAGCATTTCTCGGCGTGAGGTCCGTCACAGCTGTTGAGATGCCAGGCTGTCTGCATGTTTTGTGGTGACTCATTAATGGATCGCCTGAAAGGCCAACCAATGAGGCATACGGGCAGGTAGCGGGAGAGATTGTGTACTTTCGTCGGCTGGGGCGGGTGAGCCGCGCACCCGTTACTCGACGAATCTGTCCGACGCAGAGTGGGAAATCCCGCGATCGCGTACTGGCTACCGGACGACGACATGCAGGCCCTGCAGCAGCTGTGTGCGCCGTTCCTGAGCCTGCTCGAAGAGCTGCCGGGACCCCAGCACGATGCCCTCCGCGTGGCGTTCGGGATGTCGGCCGGAGACCCGCCCGACCGGTTCCTGGTCGGCCTCGCCGTGCTGACTCTGCTCACCCGGGCCTCGGAGATCCGGCCGGTGCTCGTTCTGGTCGACGACGCCCAGTGGCTGGTCCAGGTGTCCCTGCAGACACTGGAGTTCGTGGCTCGGCGACTGCTCGCCGAGGCAGTCGCGATGGCGTTCGCGGTACGCGACCCCGAGGGGGAGGCCGCACTCGGCGGTCTGCCGGCGCTGCGGATCGGCGGTCTTGACACCCCTGCGGCCGGAGAGCTCCTTGAGGCCGCCGTCGGCGGGCGGCTGGAGAAACGGATCCGGGACCGGTTCGTGGCCGAGATGCACGGCAACCCACTCGCGCTGCTCGAGTTCTCCCGCGGCCGTAGCGCCGCCGAGCTGGCATACGGCCTGGACTCGAGTTTCCCGAGTGTCCAGGGGACGGTGTCGAGCCGTCTCGAACGGGACTTCGCCAGCCGGCTCGGTTCGCTGCCGGCGCCGACCCGGACGCTGCTGCTGATCGCCGCGGCGGAACCGGTCGGTGACGCACGCCTGTTGGTCCGCGCGGCCGCCACTCTGAAGATCACTCCCGATGCCGCACCGGCCAAGGCGGCCGGCCTGATCGAGTTCGGTGAGTCCGTTCGATTCCGACACCCGCTGGTCCGCTCTGCGGTCTACCATCAGGCCGACCTCGAAGAACGCCGAGCGGTGCACCGGGCGCTGGCCGCGGCCACGGACCCGGTCCTGGATTATCAGCCCACACACCGTGGAGTGGCACCTGCGGAAGGTGTACACGAAGCTCGGGATCAACTCACGTCGCGCGCTGCCGGGTGCCCTCGCGAGCGCCCCGGCCACGGATACCAGGGGCGCGGGCACGGGGCAATCCGGCTGAGAGCCGGAGCCGTACCTCGGGGGTCCCCGGAGCCGTACCCCCGGGGTCCCCTGGGCGGTACCCCCCGGGGTCCCTACGGCCTCGACTACGGGCTTTGAGGGCGCGGTGAGCGGTCCCGCGGACCGAGGGTGGAGCCATCGCCCTCGATGGGCGCCGTCCACGCAGAGGAGTCCCCGATGTCCGCGCCCAGCCTGGAGATGACGACGCCGACCGAACCCCCGGTCGCCCGGTCGACCAAGGACGACCTGGACCTCGCCCTCGACATCTTCCTGGCCCAGCGGAGACGACTGTTCCGCATCGCCTACCGGGTAATCGGCGACGTCTCGGGAGCCGAAGACGTGGTCCAGGAGATTTGGCTGCGCTGGCAACTCACCCACCGCGCGGAGATCGAAAATCCAGAGGCGTTCCTGACCACGGCCACCACTCGTCTGGCGATCAACGTCATCCGGTCCGCGCGACACCACCGCGAAACCCCGACCGAGTTGCAGTTGGTCGAACTCGTCGACCGGGCCGCCCAGGATCCCATGCTTCGTGCCGAGCAAGCCGCGGCGATCGAGGAGGCCTTGGCCCTGCTCATGGCGAGGCTGACGCCGGATGGACTGGCCGCCTACGTGCTGCGGAAGGGCTTCGGCTACGCCTACGCCGATCTTGCGGGGTTGCTTCGGATCAGCGTCTCGAACGCACGGGTGCTGGTCCACCGCGCGCAGGCCCGCCTCAAGAGTGGCCGCGAGCGGCCGGTTCCCGCTGAGTCACACCGTCGCCTCGTCGCCGCGTTCCAGGCCGCGGCCGACACCGGTGACCTCGAAGGCCTTACGCAGCTGCTCGCCGCCGACGGCCCTGTGCACCGCTTGCCATCGCCGGCCCCTCGATCGTCTCGTCCGGGCCACCAACTGGCCCGACACGCCGCGTGAGAGTAGGCGGCGAGGCGGACAGGACGCCGCGGAACCCTTCTCGATCACGCTGAAAACGTCTCGCACGAAGCGAACCCGGCACCGCTGCCCGGCCGCGCCGAGGAAGACCGTACGGATCGCGGCCACCAGGCCGCTGTTGCTGTCGGAGATGACCAGTTGGACGTTGTCCAGGCCGTGGGCCCGTAAGGAGCGCAGGAACTTCGTCCAGAACGGCTTCGACTCGCTGTCGCCGACCATCAACCCGAGAATCTCGCTGTGTCCGGTCGCGGAGATGCCGGTGGCGGTGAACACGCGGCCTGGGAGACAATCCGTTGGTTGACTTCGGCCTTGCAGTAGGTGGCGTCCCGGCAGACGTAGGGGAAGACGGTGTGGTCCAGCGGCCATTCCTTGAACGTGTCGAGTTCGGCGTCGAGCTCGCCGCAGATCCGCGACACCTCCGATTTCGAAATCCCGCTGTCCGCGCCGAGGGCTTTGACGAGGTAATCCACACTGCGGGTGGAGACGCAGTGCACGTATGGCTCCACCACGGCGAACAGGGCCCAGTCGATGCGTCGGCGCCTCTCACGCAGCGGGGGAAAGGTCGGAGTTCACAACCTTTTGCCGGCCGACAGTGTCAAGTTGGTCCTGGCAGCAGCCCCACCACCCCCGTCCTCACCGCAACCCCCACTTCACCGCGCCGCCCTCCACGTGCACCTACCCCCGTTGAAGCAGCTCTGCCCTGTGGTGTGACAACATGCGGGGCGATCACACTTACCGCCACCATCAAACACTGAAGAATTGCACGCGATTGTCCTAAGTGTCCCTGTAGTGGTACCCGGCGCGAGGCCCGCTCTGGCGCATGTCAACACCACACCTATACACAACATGTATACATCGCATGTATAGTCCCCAGGCATGTCAATCAGCAAAGCCCTTCTCGGACTGCTGGAGCCCTGCCCCTGCGCCTGCGCCTGCGCCTGCGCCTGCGCCTGCGCCTGCCACAGCCTCCAGCGCGCCTTCGACGAGAAGCTCGGCCACGACAGGCCCGCCGCCCACGGCCAGGTCTACTCGACGATGTCACACCTTGTGAAGAACGGACTTGGCGAGACCGACGGCTTGGAGTCCGGCGCCAGGCCCGAGCACGAGCGGTCCGCGATCACCAAGGCCGGTGTCACCGTCGTGCCCCAGACGGCTCTCGACACCCGAGAAATCGCAATCGTATCTCCAGCCGACCCTCACGAAGATCGTCCTGGCCTTTCTCGCCGCGACCGCAAGCGCCGCGGCGACCTCGCCGATCAACTCGTCCGCGCCCACGGGCTGTTCCGCTGCGGAGCCGATCCGTGCCGGCTGGAGTCGACCGCGGCCCTCAACGGTACGAAACGCAAGGACGCCGAGCGCACCGCCCTGCAGTGGATGAAGTGCCTGGAGGTCGCCGGCCTCGCCACCAAGCGCCCGGGGGAGGTCTCCGGCGGCCAAGGCCAGCGCGTCGCCATTGCCCGCGCCCTGGTCGCGAGCCCCCCTGTGATCTTCGCCGACGAGCCGACCGGCGCGCTCGACTCGGTCAACGGGGAGCGTGTGATGCACCTGATCACCGAGGCCGCCCGGTCCGCCAACGCCGCCGTCGTCCTCGTCACCCACGAGGCCCGCGTCGCCGCCTACGCGGACCGTGAGATCGTCGTACGCGACGGACGGTCCCAGGACAGGGAGCGCGTCGCATGACCCTCGACGCCCGAGCACACAGCACCGGTGCTCCCTCCTGCGCACCGAGCCGCTCCGCGGAGGGTTCCGGCGGAGCGAGAGCGTGGATCCGTGAACTCGGCATGGGCATACGCTTCGCCACGGCCGGGGGCCGCGGAGGCTGGGCAAGGGCCGCACTCACCGCAGCCGGGGTGGCGCTCGGCGTGGCGTTGCTGCTGCTCGCCGCGTCCGCACCCAACGTCCTGTCCGTCCGAACCGAGCGCGGCAACGCCCGCCAGCCCTCGAACGTCATGTCGTCGTCCTCGGTACCTCGGTCGGATTCCTCCTTCCTCTGGCTCTCGGGCGACACCGACTTCCGGTCCGACCGCGTGGGCGGGCTGCTGTTGCGCGCCGACGGCCCGCGTGCGCCTGCCCCGCCCGGCGTCGCGAAGACCCCTGCTCCCGGTGAGATGGTCGTCTCGCCGGCACTGAGGAAGCTGCTGGACACGCCGGAGGGCGCCTTGCTGAGAGAGCGTCTGGACTACCGGATCGTGGGCACCATCGCACCTTCGGGTCTGATCGAGCCGAGCGAGCTTCACTACTACGCGGGCAGCGACAGCATCAGCGTCGACGGCGAGGCCGTACGCGCCGCGCACTTCGGGTACGTCCCCCGCCACGCCCCCCTCAATGCGTTCCTGTACGTGCTGGTGGTGATGATCTGCGTCGTGCTCCTGGTACCGGTCGGCATCTTCATCGCCACTGCGGTGCGCTTCGGCGGCGACAGCAGGGACCGCAGGCTGGCAGCGCTGAGACTCATCGGCGCGGATCGACGCATGGTGGCCCGGATCGCCGCGGGCGAGGCCCTCTTCGGCTCGGTCGTCGGGGTCGTCCTCGGCGCGGCGCTCTTCCTGGTGGCGCGTCAGGCAGCGGGTTACATCACGCTGTGGGGCGTCAGCGCCCACCCGAGCGACATCGTCCCGAGCCTGGGGCTGGCCGTACTCGTCGCCGTCGCGGTGCCGCTCGCCTCGGTCGTGGTCACACTCTCCGCGATGCGCTCGGTATCCGTCGAGCCGCTCGGCGTCGTCCGAAACGCCCGCCTGCGGCGAAGGCGACTGTGGTGGCGACTGGTTCTGCCGGCCGGGGGCCTGGCGATCCTCCTGCTCTCCGACCAGGTCACCTCCGAGTCCCGGGGAGTCAGCCCGGTCCCTGTCGCCACCGGGGCGGGGCTGGTGCTGGTCGGCCTGGCCGGGCTGCTGCCCTGGCTGGTCGAGGGAGCGGTGGCCCGGCTGCGGGGCGGCCCCGTGCCGTGGCAGCTCGCGATTCGCCGTCTCCAGCTGTCCAGCGGGTCCGCGGCACGCGCCGTCAGCGGCATCATGGTGGCCGCGGCGGGAGCGATGGTCCTCCAGCTGATGTTCGGCGCGATGCAACGGGACTTCATGGCCCCCTCCAGCAGCGGTGGCGGCGCTCGGACGCCAGACCTCACCCTCGTGTCGCCGAACGGGAACCCTGCCCTCACCGCGCGGTTGGAGGAGGACTTGCGCCGCACGCCGGGCGTGACAGCGGCGTTCGCCATCACCGAGACGTACGTGTCCGGTCCCGAGCGGTCGGTGACGTCCCTGACCGTCGGCGACTGCGCCCAGCTGCGGAAATTGGCACGCCTGCCCTCGTGCCGCGACGGCGACACATTCGTGGCGCACAACCCTGGTGATGCCGCGGGCAGTCGGTACGTGGACGAGACGGCCAGGCCCGGCAAGGCCCTCACCCTCAACGACTACGGCTCCGACAACACAGGTCGCGGTAAGGCGCGGTGGACGCTGCCGGCAGACAGTCCAGTGGTCCTGACCGTGCCCGACCCGATGGGTGAGAGACACGACGGGATCCTGGCCACCCCAGGTGCACTCCCGGCCGGTCCTTTGCCAGGAGGCCAGACGTGGGCGGGAATTCACACGAAGCCCCGCGTGACCGACATGCCGGATGAGGTCCGCAACACGGCTGCCAGGCTGGATCCGGCCATCGAAGTGCGGGAACGACAGAACCGGCAGCGCGACAAGGACTACGAGACGGTCCAGACAGGCCTGCTGGTCGGCGGCACACTGACGATGGTCCTGATCGCCGCGAGCATGCTGGTGTCCCAGATCGAGCAACTGCGGGAGCGCAGGCGTTTGCTGTCGGTCCTCGTGGCGTTCGGTACACGACGCTCCACGCTGGCCTGGTCGGTGCTGTGGCAGACGGCCGTCCCGGTCTTCGTCGGCACTCTGCTCGCCTCAGCCGGCGGCCTGGCCCTGGGCCGTGTGATGCTCGACATGGTGCAAAAACCGGCCAAGGACTGGTGGGTCTCCCTGCCCTACGCGGGACTGGCCGGAGGGCTGGTCCTACTCGTCACCCTGGTGAGCCTGCCACCACTGTGGAGGATGATGCGACCGGAGGGACTGCGTACGGAGTGACAGTGCCGTGCCCCGCCGGTTCCGCACAGGGGAACGGCGGGGCGTGTCGATCAGCCAGTCGTTGGTCCGTAGGTGTCCGTGGCTGATACCCAGTCGGCGGGGATCGAGCCATACCCACGGACCGGACACTGAAGCGGGGCAGCCGACGGCGGTTCACCGTGAAGGAGTGCTTCGGCGTCGTCCTGATCACCCCAGTCCCGCTGAACAGCTCGCCCCAAGCGCGCCGGCGCCGGATTCGGCCGCACCGCATTCACCATCGACTGGGACGAGCGGCAGGCCACCTGCCCGCGCGGGAACACCAGCACCTGGTGGAGCCCCGCCAGCCAGCGCGGCACCAAGGCGATCGTGGTG
This sequence comes from Streptomyces sp. 2A115, assembly GCF_052245575.1. Lineage (NCBI taxonomy): Bacteria > Bacillati > Actinomycetota > Actinomycetes > Kitasatosporales > Streptomycetaceae > Streptomyces > Streptomyces sp. 2A115. Next base: position 6,774 of record NZ_JBQQCG010000087.1, read on the forward strand.
AAGTCCGACAAGGAGACCTGCCGCCCTTGCCCGGTCCGTGACCAGTGCACCCGCTCGAAAACCGGCGGCCGGTCTCTCTCCCTGCAAGCATGAGACGCGCCCGCTACCGCGACCTGCGAAAGACCCACCTCGAGCACGTCTTCACCGCTGTCGCGCTCAACCTGATCCGCCTCGACGCCTGGTGGAGCGGGCATCCTCTGGACCGCACCCGCGTCAGCCACCTCGCCCGGCTCGACCTCTCCCTCGCCGCGTGACCCCCTGGTTCCGCTCACGAAGTCCGAACCGTCACACGGCATCATGAAGGCATGATCACCATTCATCTGAAGTACGAGGTCGACGCTGACAAGCTTGAGGATTTCGAGGAATACGGTCGCCGCTGGGTCCGGCTCGTCAACCGTTTCGGCGGGACGCACCACGGCTACTTCCTGCCGAGTGAGGGCGACAGCGACATCGCCTACGCCCTCTTCTCTTTTCCCAGCTTGGCTGCCTACGAGCAGTACCGCACGGACAGCATGTCCGACGCGGAGTGCCAGGAAGCGTTCGAACTGGCTCGTGTCACCCGCTGCATCAGGCGGTACGAGCGCCGCTTCCTCCGGCCGCTCGACGGCCTGTCCTAGGCCGCCGGGAGGCGCGTGGCGCGCCCCTGCCGCGCGGCGGTGCGCAGCGCTGCGATGACGGCCGTGGTCGTCGGGGTCGCTGTCTCGGTGTGACGCGTCGCGGCGAACAGCAGGCGCAGGATCGGGTGATCCTCGATGGGCGCCGTGCGGATTCCGGGTGTGGCCGGGTCGATGGCCGTTCGGGGGACGAGCGCGGTGGCGAGGCCGGCCCGTGCGAGGGCGAGTTGGGCAGCGATGTCGGCGGTGATGTAGCGCGTCGTGGGTGTGAATCCGGCCTGGTTGCAGGCGTGCAGGATGGCCTGTCCGCAGTCCGTGGTCGGCGGCGGCACGGCGAGGCTGTGCGTGGCCAGTTCCCGCAGGGCGACGGGCCGCTCGTCGGCTTGGTCGGCCGCGGTGACGACGAGCAGCGGATCGTCGAGCAGTGGCGAGACCTCGATGCCCCGGGGTGCGGTATCGGGCAGGTGAAGATACCGCTGTCCCAGCACCACATCGACGGTGCCGAGGGTGAGTTCCCGCAGTTGCGCCTGGTCGGTGACGAGGCAGGTCACGGTGAGCTGCGGGTGGTGTGAGCCCAGTGCGGTCAGCGCGGGGGCCACGATCCTGGCGACGGTCGACGGCAACGCGGCGAGGGTGGCGGTGGCGCCGACCGTGCCTTTGACTGCCGCGAGGGCGCTCTCGGCCTCCTGCACGGCGGCGAGGATCCGGTCGGCGTGGTCGAGGAGTACCCGGCCCGCCTCGGTCAGTGCCACGGTTCGCCCGTCGGGGCGCAGCAGATCGACTCCCACGTCGTGCCGCAGCGCGGACAGCTGCTGGGACACGGCACCGGCGGACAGCGCCAGTGACTGGGCGGCCGCCGCGATGGAGCCTCGGGCGGCGACGGTCCTGAGCATGTGCAGACGGCGGATATCCAGCATGCTCGATAGATTACCTAAAGCATCACGTGAGAAATCATCCCCTTGACCTATTGAGTCATGGTGAGCGACCTTCAGCGCATGGAAATCTTCGACTGTGTCGCCGCAGTTGCCCGGCCCATCCACGATTTCGGTGACGAGTTCATGTCCGACAAGGCGACCGCCGCCGTCGGTCTGCGTGCCGGGTTTCCGCCAGGGCGCGGCTTCTACTGCCGCGGACGGTTCGGGGTGCTCGGTGAGGCACCGGCCTCGGTGGTCCAGGCGGTACAGGGCTTCCTCGGCCCTCACCTGGTTACCGCGGGCTGGCTGGCTGGACGGTCCGTGATGCCGGCGGAGGAAGCCGCTGCCTGCTATGCGCAGGCCGTCCGGACGTGGGGCCGCGCCAGCATCCCTGCCGACGTCGACGTGGAGCACTTCAACCGCTTGGCTCAACAGCTGATCGACGCCGCCGACGGCGACGCACTGCCTCTGTTCGCCGGCTGGCGCGCGCAATCCTGCCCCGGCAACGACCCGGTCGGTGCGGCGATGCAGCGCATCCACATACTGCGGGAACACCGGGGGGCCTGCCATCTGGCGGCGGTGCGCCTGTGCGGGCTGAGCGCCCGAGCGGCAATGGTCATCAATCTCGGCGTCGAGCAGGCAACCCGCTACGGCTGGCAAGAGCCACATCCCGTTGCCGCAACCCTGATCCCCCGATGGCAGCGTGCCGAGCAGCTCACCGATGAGCTGCAGGCGCCGCTCTACGCCACACTGACCGACCGGCAACGCACCGAATTCGCCCAGCTCGTCAACGCGTTGACCGCCTCCCCGCCCCTGTGACCGGGCGTCGAGAACACCAACAGGAGCACGAAGCCCAGCCGGCGGCACCGTCGGCGGACGCCGATCCAAGCCAAATCTGACGAAAACCAGCAGAACACCCGCTCGCAGGTACTCAGCCAGGCCCGGCGCGGGACTTGCCTGGTGAAATGGTGTGCGCCAGCGCCCCAGGGCGCAGCATGATCGCGGCCATGCCGATCGCTCGTGAACAGAGCCACCCCCGAACAAGCCAGCAGGATCGCCAACGCGTTCAAACGGGAGTACGGCGTGACGCCGGGACGGTTCCGCCGCGCGGCGGTCACCGTGTGATGTACGCCGGGACATGACCCGAGACCTGCTTCGAGAGACGAGGTTTTCCGGCAGAGGAACCGGTCATGCCGCGGTCGGCGTAGTAGCGGGTGCGAAGGTGCTGTGCACGGCGCAACGCCCGCGGACCCTGACTTCGGACGCGTGCCCGCGGCTAGGGTGAACGGCATTCGAGGGGTATGCGGGCTCGGGACGGGCGCGCGTCGGCGCTGGTGAGGGAGGGGCTGCGGTGGACGGCGGCACGGTGGGGCTGCGGATCGCGTCGGCAGTGGTCGTGCCGGTGCTCAAACGACTGCTGCTGCCGCCCGCGAGTGTGCCTGGGGCGGAGTTCGGCGACCGTCCTGTTCCGATCCGCCGACTTGTGTCCTTCGCCAAGGAGCAGCGCACCCTCACCGAGGACGACCTGCACAAACTCGCCCGCGAGCTGGTCCGTCGCGCGGTGCGGGCCGCCGGTCCGCACGATCCACCGATCGGCGCCGACGAGCACGACGCCGTGGGGCAGGCGCTGACCCGCACCCTGCACGCTCTCGGCGATCTCGACATGGACGACGTCCACGCCTTCGCGCTCGGCCCCGAGAGACTGGCCGCGGAACTGTCCAGGAGGGCGGGCCCCAGCACGCGAAGGCTCCTCAGCGACGACGCCGCCCGTTTCCACGACCGGCTCCTCGAGACCGCTTGCGTACATCTCATGCGCCTCTTCAGCCAGCGGCCCGGATTCGCGGCCCGTGCCCAGATCGAGCAGAGCCGCGAGATCCGGGAGCAGAGCGAGAAATTGGACAGAATCCTGCAGCGACTCCCGGACATCAGCGGCCAGGACGCACAGTTCGAAGAGGAGTACGCGCGCTACATCGTCGAGTGCCACGGCAGGCTCACGATCTACGGCGTCGACCTGCGCGAACCGGACGGCCAGGACTGGCCTTTGGAGACCGCGTATCTGAGCCTGGAGGCCATGCCGTACCGTGACGGAGCCGATCCGGTTCGGGTGGTGAACGGCGAGCCGGGAGCCGACCAGGACACGGAGGCCGAGCGGGCCTCGGGTCCGGCCGAGGCGGTCCTCGCCAGCCATGAGCGCGTACTCCTTCGCGGCGTCGCGGGCACCGGCAAGACGACCCTGGTTCAGTGGCTGGCCCTCGCCACGGCGCAGCAGGAGCAACTGCCCGGCCGGTTGTCGCACCTGTTCGGACGCGTCCCCTTCGTCCTTCCCTTGCGCACCCTGGCGCGCAAGGACGCCGAGCTGCCCATGCCCGAGGACTTCCTGCGCGGAATCGGCTGCCCGTTGGTGGGCACGGAGCCCGACGGATGGGCGGCGCGCGTACTGCAGCACGGGCGCGGCGTACTCCTGATCGACGGGGCCGATGAGATCCCGAAGGACGAGCGGATCCGCGCGCGGGCCTGGCTCAAGAAGCTGCTCGCCGTCTTCCCCGGCAACCTGTGGCTGCTCACCTCCCGCCCCTCGGCCCTCGAACAGGGCTGGCTGGCGCGCGAGGACTTCCAGGAGTTCGCGCTGGCCGCGCTGCGTCCCGCCGACATGAAGCAGTTCATCCGGCGCTGGCACACGGCGGCGGGGGCCTCGGAGGAGCTCGGCGAGTCGCTCACGTTGTCGCTGCGCGGCAGCCCCGAGTTGAGCCGCCTGGCGACCAATCCGCTGATGTGCGGCCTGATCTGCGCCCTGCACCGGGAACGCCGCGGCTTCCTGCCACAGGGCCGCGCCTCCCTGTACGAGGCGGCGCTCTCCATGCTCCTGGAACGGCGCGACCTGGAGCGCGAGGTGTACGGCCGCTCCCGCATGCCGGCACTGGACCAGAGGTCGGCGACGGAACCGCTCCAGAGACTCGCGTACTGGCTGATCCGCAACGAGCGGACGCAGCTGGACCGGCTGGACGCGGTGGACGTGGTGCGGCGGCTGCAGCCCTCGGTGCCCCGCCTCGCGGAGGCCGGGACGGCGGAAGAAGCCTTGCAGCACCTCCTGGAGCGCTCCGGCCTGCTGCGCGAACCTGCCCCGGGCACCGTGAACTTCATCCACCGGACCTTTCAGGACTTCCTGGGCGCCAGGGCGGTGCTCGAAGAGCGTGACATAGGCATGTTGGTGAACAACGCACACCTGGACCAGTGGGAGGACGTGGTTCAGATGGCCGTCGCGCAGGCTCGTCACCAAGAGCGCGCCGACCTGCTGACACGTCTGCGGGAACGGGGCGACCGGGAGCAGGACGCGGCGGTGCAGGCGCGGTTACGACTCCTCGCGCTCGCCTCCCTCGAACAGGCCACCCGCCTTGAGCCGACGGTGCGCGAAGCCATCGAGGACCGGGCCGCGCGGATGCTCCCGCCGCGCAGTCTGCGAGAGGCCAGGTCACTGGCGCAGCAGACGGGCCCGCTGCTCCTGCGCCTGCTGCCCAGGGCGGAGGACCTGGAGGGTGACGAGGAGCTGGCCACCGCCCACGCGATATGCCAGATCGGTGGGGACGCCGCCATCTCCAGGCTCCGGGAGTTCCTGCGGACCGGCCAGTCGGCGGTACGCGCTCAACTCCTCGACCACTGGGACCGGTTCGATACGGCGGTGTACGCCGAGGAGATTGTGCGGCCGCTCCTCGAAACCAGTCCCGACGAGACCGTCACGGTGCGCTCGCCCGCTGAGCTGGACGCCCTGCGCACGATGTCCGGGTACCAACGCGTGGGTCTCCACGGCGACTTCAGCCCCGAGGAGATCCGTACCTCGCTCGACCCGCGGCGGCTGCGCGAGCTGCGCCTGCGGGGCACCCTGCAACTGGAGGATCTCGACCTGCTCTCCGTCTACCCCGGGCTCGAAACACTCGTCCTGCAGGGCTGCCGGAACGTCAAAGACCCCACGCCATTGACGCGGCTGCCGCGCCTGCGGAGGCTGGAACTGCGGGATCTCCCCCGGTTCGAACCCCTGCTGAAGCTGGCGGACTGCCCACGTCTGGAGGGACTCCTGGTAGGACCGGACGTGCCCTGGCGCGGCCTGCCCGACCTCCCGCGCGCCGCCGAGCTGCGCTTGCTGTCACTGCCGTCGGCGGCGGCACAGCTCGGCGGCATTGTGGCGTGCCGGAGCCTTGAGGAACTGCGTCTGCAGGACGCGAGCGAGCGCCTGACCCCGGACGAATGGGGTTCCCTCATCGGCGAGTTGCCGAATCTGCGCAAGCTGGCCCTCTCCCCGCAGCAGCTGAGCATGCTGCTGTTCGCCCCGCGCACCGAGATCCCCCAGGTCACCCACCTGGAGGTGAGGGCCAGGGCTGGTTCCGCGGTTCCGCTGCGGCGGATCGCCCGGCGCCTTCCGGGACTTGAGGAGATCCACCTCTCGCAGGTCGCGGAGCTTGATCTCGGATCCCTCGCCGGACTGCGCCGGCTGCGCCGGGTACGGCTCGCATATCCCGGCGAGATCCGCGGGGCGGACTCGCTGCCGAAGAGCGTCGAGCTTGACATCTATCCGCACCCGTGAAGCCCGCCCGGGCGGGAGGTTTGCGGGAACGGTGAATTCTACGCCTGAGGCGTAGGCGGCGTGTTTACGGGAACGGTAAGTTCTACGCCTCCAGGCGTAGTTGGTACGGATGTCAGCGGCTGTTGTCGGGGGACGGTGCCGCCCGCCTCCGAGATCGTGGCTGCCGGGCAGCAATGGACGACGGAGGCGGGACGCAGCCAGATGCACCTATCGGAAGGGTCACCGCTGCGCGGCCGGGACCCGCTGCTGCGCTCGCTCGTTCCTCGGCTCACGGGTCTGGCCTACGACGAGAGGGCCCGTGCGCCCCGGGAGCACCACGGCGACCTGCCTGTGGTGCTGGTGACGGGACACCACGGTATGGGGCGCAGCGCCGTTCTCCGGGAACTGGCGGCGCGCTACGAAGACCGGCTGCCCCTCGCCCACGTTCGCGCCGTGGCAACCGAATCAGGCACCTTCCCGTCCGCCCCGGCCGACGCCCCGGTCCCCGTCGCCTCGACCTTCGTCGAGATCCTGGCGGAGCTGGTGTGCGGGCTCGCACCCGAGCTACGCCGACGCTTCCCCGTCCTGGTGCCCGGCCTGTTCGCCGTCTCCGGCTGGTATCGCGACAACGCCGAGCAGCGGGACGCGGTGTGTCTGCGCTACGCCCGGCTGCTGCTCGCCTGCCGCCTCGCCGACGGTGCCGAGAACGCGCTGCGGCATGCCTGGGCGACCGCGGTGGACGCTCGCCTGGAGACCGTCGACGCGGATGCCGACGCGCGGCAGAGCCCGGACGCGGTCACCGCCGCCGTGGTGGCGGAGTACGTCGACCGGTATCAGCCGACAGCTGCACAGGAGTGGTACCGGCGCCGCTTTCCGCGGGGCGTGGAGGGCCAGGATCCGCTGGTGCTGCTCGGGGAATGGTTTCAGCAGGGCGGCGACTACCGACACGCGGCCGAGCAGAACCTGATGGCCGCCTTCCTCCACGATGTCGCCGCCTCCTACGGCAGGCTGCAGCGGTGGAACCGTGAACCCTGGCCGCTCATCCTGCTCGACGACGCACACCAGGAGGCGGGACAGGACTTCCTCGATCTGCTCCTTGAGCACCGCGCGATGCCCGAACGCCCCGACCACGAGGAACTCGTCGTGGTGGCCACCCGGCTCGGCGACCTACCCGAGAACGCGCCCGCCGCGATCCGCCGCGACCTCGCCGAGCTGGTGAAGTCCTCCGGCTGGGAGCGTAAGGGCCTCGCCCCGTCCGCCGGCCTGCTCGCCGTCCCCCTCACGCCACTGAGCCGGGACGACATCCTGCCGCTGCTGGTTCCGGACCGGCCCGCCCGACCGCTCCACCCTCATCTGGCCTCCGCCGTGCATTCCCTGACCGGCGGGCATCCCACGGTGACCACCGTGCTGTGCGCGGCGGTCCTGGACGCCACCGAGAAGGGCAGCAGCGTGAGCCCGCGAGACCTCCTCGAACTGAACGCGAAGGACGGCCGCCCCGTCACCGAAACGCTCCTCGAGCGGCTGCTTCCTGACCGGCGCCAGCGCGACCGGCTGACGTTGCTCTCGCTCGCCCGCGACAGCACCGCGGCGGAGGCGCTGGCCGACCATCTGCGTCTACAGGGTCCCGATCAGCTGCCCGCCAACTCCGCCACCGACTACCTCGAAGAGCAGCAGTGGCAGCAACTCACCAGTCCGGACCAGCCTTTGGTCACCGACGCCCTGCTGCGGACACTGCTCGTGCACGAGGCGCGCCGCACCTCGCGGGAGGCCGACGACGGCCGCGGCTGGCAGGAGATCCACCGCTTTCTGTGGTCACATCACATCCAGCGCGGCGAGAGCGGGGAGGCGGACGCTTGGCGGCACATGCTCGCGGCCGGGGACGCCGAGGCGGTGGTGGACGCGCTGGCGGAGGAGTTCCAGTCGGAACAGGACGAACAGGCCGCCACGCACTGGCTGCTGTGCCTGCAGTACGCCGCCACAGCACCCACACCACCCGCCGGAGAGTGGACCGACGAACGGATGCAGGTCGCACTCGGCGCGCACGACCGCCGGTACTCGACACGACACGAGATCGAGCGCTGCGTCAACCGGCTGCTGCACGCCCTGTGGTACCTGTCCGAGCCGCACGGCGAGCCGGACTCCGAAATGTGCAAGGCCGTCGGCGAGGAGCTGGCGTACCTCTCACCGCGGCACCCGTCCTGGCACGCCGTCCTGGGCCAGGCCGCCCGCAGCTGGCCTGCGGCGGCACGGAAGAAGCGCCCCTTCCCCATCCCCGGTCAGTGAGGAAGCATGCTGGTCCATCTGTTCCGTCGTCATCCTCGCGAGTGGGGGCCGGTCACGTGGCTGGCCGCCTTCGGACTCGGTGCTCTGGTCGCCGCCGTGATCACCGTCATCGTCAGCTTCGCGCGGGGCCCCGGCAGGTGCGGTGACGATCTGCGGGAAATCGGCGGAGACTGCGTGGGGGTCACCGCGGACGCCTTCGAGGCGGACCCGGGCATCGCGAGTCTCATCGAGGCGGTGGCGAAGGAGAACGCCCGGGTGAAGCAGGGCTGGGAGTCCCCGCCGAGCGGTCCCAGGATCCCGTACGTGCGTATCGCGCTGATGATGCCGTTCACCTCGGACGAGCACAGCGCGATGACAACGGACATGATCCGCCGCGGACTTGCCGGTGCCCTCGCCGCGCAGCGCCAGGCCAACAGCTCCGGCGGACCGCACTACCAGCTGCTGCTCGCCCCCGACGGCAGGAGCCTCGACGAGTGGAAGCCCGTCGTCGAGCGGCTTGCCGAGCTGGCCAAGGACACCCGGGCGCCGCTGGTCGGGGTGACCGGCATCCCGAGCAGTACGCCGGAGACGCGGAAGGCGATCGCCGCGCTCAGCGAGCACAAGATCCCCGCCGTCGGTCCTGTCATCACCGCGGCCAACATGAACTCCCGGTATTTCTTCAAGATCTCGCCGAACAACGAGGAGTTCGCCCGCGCCCTCAAGCTCTACCTGGACAACAAGCCTGCGCAACGCAAGGGTTTCCTGGTCTGGGACAACCGCAGTGACGACGTCTACTCGCAGAATCTGCGCAGCGTCTTCGAGGATCGCTTCGACGACGCGTACGACCTGAAGAACCACAGCTCGAACTTCACCGGCTCGTCCGGAACCGACGAGGGCATCCCCCAGCGGTTCGACGATGCCGCGACGAGGATCTGCAACGAGAAGTCCGACACCGTCTTCTTCGCCGGCCGCGACCAGGACCTGCCGGCGTTCGTCGAGCGCCTGGCCGAGGAGGGCGACTGCGGGCGCACCACGCAGCTGCGCATCCTGAAGGTCGGTATCGGCCTGGAGCCCACCCTCACCGCGGACGCACCCACGCGATGGTTGAAGGAGGCGCGGGCCACGATCGTCGACGCGTCCGCCGTCGATCGCGCCTGGTGGGACGGGAAGGACAAGCCGGGGACGGCGCTCGGCCGCTTCCTCGACCGTTTCGAGGAGATCGAGCAGCAGCACAAACTGGGCACGAAGCCGCGCGACGACGGCTATGCCGTCATGTACCACGACGCCTTCACGCTGCTCACCGACGCCGTGGACCGCACCTTCACCGAGCTCAACAAGGGCAGCGAACAGACCACGGAGGACCTGCGCATGCCCAACAAGGCCGACGTGTACAACACCCTCATCCTGCCGAGCATCGCAGGCGAGACGTGCACCTCCTGCCTGCGCGGCGCAGCGGGAACCTACGGCTTCGAGGGCCCGGGCAAGAACGACCAGTGGGCCGTCTGCAAACCCGTACCCGTCGTCGAGTACCCGGGCAGCCAGAGCTCGCTCCCCCTTTACCGCACCTACCGAAACGACTCCGAGAACGCCTGCCCTTCGTGACGACAGAGCACAGCTTCCGCCTCGTGGTGAAGGAATGTCCCCGACTTCCCGTCACTCTGGAGGGGTACAGCGTGGCACTCGAACCATCACCAACGATCCGGCGAGCGTCGGCGGCTTCGGCACCCCGCCGCCCGACACTGACCACGACGGCATGCCGGACGCCTGGGAGCGCGGGCAGGGGACTGAACCCCGGCGAAACAGCGCAGCCGCCATGCAGCGCGTCGGCCGCCGCACCGTCAGCGACACGCGTCTGACCTGGGTCACGGCGCCCGGCCGAAGACCTGGCCGACCATGTCCCTGCCGGTGGCGTCGACGCCGTGGTGTGCAATTCCGCGACTGGAAGACCCACGTGCCGGGCGTGTTCGCCGCTGATCGCCAGGTCCTGCGGCCGGGCGGGCTCTTCGTGTTCAACGTGGGTGGGCGGTTCGCCGGAGTCCGTCACGACGACGAGAAGGCCGCGCGCACCAGGCCGTCGCTGAACGGCTTGATCGAACAGGTCGCCGCCCGGGATTATGGCTACACGCGCCCCCGTCCCGGCATCCAGGACGCGGTGAATCTCGGCTGGAAGCTCGGCTTCGCGGTCAGCTGTTCCGGGAGTAGGTCTGCGGGCGGGAAGGGTGCGGAGGTGCTGCTCGACTCCTACGACACGGAGCGCAGGCCGGCTGCCCGCCGACGTCTGGTCCTCACGCATACGGCGTTCTGGGCTGAGGCGTCGACCGGCCGGATCCCCTCATGGCTGCGCGCGGTGGCTGCCGCGCGCGCCGCCCCCGCCGTGCCGGTCCTCCTGGACCGGCGGCGGCTGGTCGCCGAGGGCATGCGGCTCATCTCCCAGCTACGGGTGAACTACCGGCGCAGCCCCCTGTCAGTGGAGGGAACGCCGCACCTCCGTCTCGGCTGGACGCGATGCTCGGTCCCCACGTCACCGTCCTCCGGCTGACGAACAGCCCAGGCCACGGGCTGGTGGCCGTCCGCCCGGACGGACATGTCGGCTTCCGCTGCGGGACCGCCGACGCGGACGGACTGAACGGCTGGCTGTCACTGATCGGCGCAACGGCATCGTCACCAAGTCGGCCACGACCGCCGGGCAACACCGGATGAACGGCTGCGAGGGCGAGGAGTCGTTGGCCGGTTCGGGCAAGACTCCGGCAAGGGTTCTGCCGCCGCACTGTTCCAGGCCCGAATGGCCTTTGAGGCCCAGCTCAGCGGCGTGCCACCCCGGGAGTTCAAGCCCGACATCTGAGGAGTCCGACAGTCCCGGTTTTCCCAGTTGCCTGGACATGCTGTGGGGGTGACGGTGGAGGAGAGGCAGCCGAGGTAGCCAGGGAGTGGGTGACCATGCGAGCACTCGTCTACCCACGGCCCTGGACAGACCTCCTGGGACACGGTCACGGATCCGGCGATCGAGCACCGGACCGACGCGATCGTACGCGTCGACGCCACCACTGTCTGCGGCACCGATCTGCACATCCTGCGCGGAGAACTGCCCGAGGTGAAGCCAGGAACGATCCTCGGTCACGAGGCCGTCGGCGAGGTGACGGACGTAGGCCACGAGGTCCACTCGATCGCCCCGGGGGATCAGGTGATCGTGTCGTCCATCTCGGCCTGCGGCCGGTTTCAGTTCTGCCGGGACAACATGTTCGGGCAGTGCCAGACGATCAGCACTGGCCAAGTCGACACCTCCTCCACGCCTTGGCTGCTCGACCTGGTGACATCCGGACGCCTGCACATCTCCCAGCTCGTCACCCACACCTTCGGCCTCGGCCGGATGGAGGACGGATACGAGGTCTTCTCCCACGGCACCGAAACCGGCGCCCTGAAGGTCGTACTGCACCGCGAATGGAGCGCCTGGAGACGCTCAGCGAACGCACTGGTATCCGCGTCGGCTCCGCGCATTTCCCGTTGCCGGTGATGGCCGTTTCTGAGGACTGACGACGTCGGAGCCAACCGGAGGCAACGGACCGGCCGCGTACACGTGGTGCGGCTCAGCGGGCACTCGCGCTCAGAGGTTCCCGCACCGGGATGGTCCCAGCGCCCGTCTTCGTCTCCACCACCGGCATGGTGATGGTCAGGACACCGTGCTTGTACTGCGCCGTCGCCTCGTCGCCCCTCGCCCCAGCCGGCAGTGGGGTGAAGTGGCCGTAGCGGATTGTGGTGTCGTGCTTCTCGGTGGTCGTCTCCACGCTGCGCCCGGCACCCAGGGTCAGAAACCGTTCCGTGACGGTGACCTCGATGTCCTTGGCGGGGTCCATTCCCGGCAGCTCGGCCCGCACCACCCACGTCCCGTCTGTCAGCCGTTCCTCGACGTGGATACCGTACGTTTCCGGAACTGTGTCCATCACGGGGAATCCCGCCTCCGCCCAGTCGGACAGGTCGGGCGGTGTGAGCCGACTGGGGAGCCACTCTCTCGTGCTGCTCATGACTCGCTCCTCTACTTCTCGCCTTCCAGCGTCATCCGCCGGAGCCTGGAAGCGCATGGGCCGACCGGCCCCCTGCAGACCCGGTCGGCCCTGCCCGACGGTGATCATCTTCTTCCTCCGCCGCGGGCCACTGCGGGCCGATCCACGTCCACTCGGCGTCACAACCCTCCATGCGTTGGTCCAACCGCCCCCACACCAGCGCTGCGACGCCGACTCTGAGCGCGACCAGGATGCCGACCACCGCCGACAAGAACCGCGTCTCCCTCCGGGCGGCTGACTTGGAGACCAGCTCACCCGGCGGCCGGTCCACCAGTGACAGGGTGCCCGCCGCGGTACGAGACCCGGCCTTCGCCGGTCGCGAAATTGCGGACGCCCGTCAGACGGCTCGTCGCCAGCCACCGATCAAGAACTGGGACGCCAGGACCGAGGTTGCGGCCCGAGCCACGCCGCCGGAGCCTGGAGGTGTCCCGCCGCCGCGGGATGGCCTGGCTGATTCCTCACCGATCGAGAGGAGGCAGGCCGCTATGACCAGCATCGCCCACCGCATAGCCACCCTGTTCCGGATGAAGGCGAACAAAGCCCTGGACAAGGCGGAAGACCCGCGCGAGGTCCTAGATTACTCCTATGCCCAGCAGCAGGAAATGCTGCAGAAGGTACGACGTGGTGTGGCGGACGTGGCCACCAGCCGCAAGCGCATCGAGCTGCAGATCAACCAGTTGCGACAGTCCAGCGGCAAGCTGGAGGGACAGGCCCAGCAGGCGCTCGCCGCCGGACGAGAGGACCTCGCCCGCGAAGCCCTGAGCCGGCGCACCGCCGTGGCATCCCAGCTCACGGACCTCCAGACCCAGCAGGCATCGCTGCAGGCCGAGGAGGAGAAACTCACCCTCGCCTCACAGCGCCTGCAAGCCAAGGTGGACACCTTCCGCACCAGCAAGGAGACCATCAAGGCCCGCTACACCGCGGCCGAGGCCCAGACCCGCATCACCGAGGCGGTCACCGGCATCGGCGAGGAGCTGGGCGATGTCGGCCTGGCGATGCAGCGCGCTGAGGACAAGACCGAGCAGTTGCAGGCCCGCGCCGGAGCACTGGACGAACTGCTCGCCTCCGGCGCCCTGGAGGACGCCACCCTCCCGGCCGGCCGTGACGACATCCAGGCCGAACTCGAGCGCGTCACCGCAGGCCAGGACGTGGACAAGGAACTGGCAATGATGAAGGAGCAGCTCCCGGCGGCTTCCACCCCTCCGGCCGTGGAGAGCGGCAGGACCAGGCAGGCACCGCCGGAGCAGGAGACGACATTATGATCATGCGGATTCTCGGCGAGGGACAGTACGAGATCACCGAAGAGCACCTTGGCCGGCTGAACGAACTGGACTCCGCCCTGCAATCGGCCGCCGACGCGGAGGACGAGACGGCTTTCACCACCGCCCTGTCGGCCCTGCTGGACGCGGTACGCAGCCTCGGCACGCCGCTGCCGGCCGAAAGGATCACACCGTCCGATCTGGTGCTGCCCGATGCGGACACCAGCCTCACGCAGGTGCGCGAACTGCTCTCCGACGAGGGCCTGGTCCCGGGCTGATGACGACGCGCAGCCGTTTCGAGCCCGACCGGTACCTGACCGCCCGCATGGCGGTCAGGTACCGGTCGGGCTGGTATACGTGGCGTTCATCGCCGAGAGATCGTGCTGCTCAAGTTCGTCGTCGTGGTGGTCGTTGTCGCCGCCGCCCTGCTGGGCGCGCAGTTCTTGTGGGTCGCTTACCGGCCTTGTGCTTCCGGGGTGTCGTAAATTGACATAGCCGGGAGAGTTCCAGTCTTTTGAGGGCCTTTCTCGCCTGCCGTGGGAGAAATGCTGCGTCGGCCTGATGGCACGGGAGAAGTCGCCTTGCCGGCCAGCCTCGTCCGGGCCGCTCCTCTCCGCCAGGCACCCGCAGAGGCGCCGACACCCCCGGGATGAGGCAGGGGCTCGTCGGCCTGGCTGGCCGTCAGGACGAAGGCCAGCGGATGTCACGGCACCGCGGTCAAGTAATGCTCCTGCGCGGTCCACGCGTTCAGGCGCCAAGCGCCACGCGGATCGGGCGGTGAAAAGGGCGGCTCGGAGAGCGGCATTCGACAGGAGGTGCTCCTGGGGGCGGGGCGCCTCAGCGAGGAAGCCGAGCAGCATCAGGTACCGGCTGCCGGTGCAACAAGGCGGTTGCCGCACGAGGCTCGGCACGCGTGCCAAGGACGGCGGCGGGTCCGTCCGGTCTCGATGGTGGGCCCTCTGCCAGGGGACCCGCTCAGGGCGCCAGCTGAGCGCGGCGTGACGCGCCCGTCTCCGGCGTCGCGGAGGTGTCGTCCAGCCGGTAGTCCAGTTCGGCAGAGACGTCGACCACTCCGTCCACGCCCCGGCACAGGCGTACGACGACCGGGATCAGGGACTTGCGCTCGACGAAGCCCTTCAGCGAGATCCGGCCGTCGACCACGTGCACGGTGACGGCGGAGGGTGCGATGCCGAGCGTGCGGACGAGGACGTCCCGGGAGATCTCCTCGCGGATGGCGCGGTCGCCGCGCAGGAAGACGCGGAGCAGATCGGCCCGGCTGATCACGCCGACCAGCCGGCCGGCCTCGTCGACGACGGGCAGCCGCTTAACCCGGTGGCGCTCCATGACCTGGGCGGCCTCCACCACCGTCCATTGTGGCCTGGCGGTCACGGCCGGGCTGTTCATCAGCCCCTCGGCCGTCGATGCCTCCGCCTTCGCCCGGGCGGCGGGCTTCGGGTGCAGGACCGGCAGCAGACCGGCCGGGTCCAGTTGTGCCGCCTCCTTGCGCAACAGGTCCGCCTCCGATACCACGCCTACGGGACGGTCTTCCTCGTCCACGACCGGTACGGCCGTGATGTCGTACTCGGCGAGCAGCTGTGCAATCTCCTTGAAGCCAGTGTCCCGGCGTACCGATACGACCGGTGTCGTCATGAGGTCGCTCACCATCCGGTGCTGCATGGCTCCAGCCTCCTGAAGTCGGCGGGTTGCTCGTTCCAGTGTCCGCCGCGGTGGGGCCCCGCTCCATGGGCCAACAGGCCCCCGACCGTGGCCCGACCAGACCGAACGGCCCCGAGGAGCCGAAGCGCGGTCATGCCGGCAGGACGAGACTCCGACCGCGGAACGACACGGTGCCCGCCGCGACGAGGGCCAGGGAGAGCACGGTCAGGACGGCGATCGGGCCGGCCGTGACCTCCGCCGCCGACGCCCTGGCCGCGTGGGTGAACACAGAGAGGTTCTGCGCCCACTGCGGCATGTTCAGGGTCGGGCCGAAGAGTGGGCCCAGCAGGATGGAGGCGAGGAGCACCGACCAGGAGACCGGGACCGACCACCCCGGCAGCATTCCGACGGCGGCCGTCACGCAGCCGCTGATGACCATGATCCCCGGCAGCTGCGCCAGGACCGCTCCGGTCAGGCCCCGAAGCTGTCCGGCGGTGTCCCCCAGCACCTGCCCGGTGGTCAAACCCATGCCCAGCGCGAAGAGCAGGAGGAGGCCCGCCGCTGTGAGCCAGGTGCTCAGGACCTGGCTCACAGCCCAGCGTGGCCAGCGAACCGCGGGCGCGGCAACCGATTTGGTCACTCCGGCAGCGGCCGCATCTACCGCTGCTTCTACACGCGGAGGGACTCTCGGCACCTGACCGGGGCCGGCGGCACCATCGCCATCCGCGTCGAACCCGCCCCGGCCGGCCCCCGCGCCCGTGTCGAGCCGGTCGTCCGTCCTTCTTCGGCCGGCCCGCCCTGTCCGATGCGTTTGCGGACACGGCGGCCGACGAGGACCGGAAGCGTCGCGCGCGGGCGACGACCTCTGACGTGGCGCCGCTCAGCGCAGCGCGACTGAGCGGTGAGCCGCTCGACCGGCACGCGAACCAGGCGTTCAATCTCGGTGTTGGTCGATGGCCTGCTCGACGGGATGAAGCCCGGTGCGTCCCACGGGAGCGCTGCGGTGCCGAGAGCCCCGATCCACGGAGTGAAGAGGACGGTCGGCCCGTGCCGTGACCCCAACGACCCCAGCGTCGGAAGGCCTGTGGGGCGCAGGCTGACAGTGACCGTCCGCATCAGGTGGAGCCGCTTCTCACGAGGGGAGTGCCGTGGTTGCCGCAGCCGTGTTACTCCAACTGCTCATCGTCATCGGCGCGTTGTACGACACGGCCCGCCTGCTGGCGCCCGCCGCCGATCGCCGGTCACCCTGCTCTCCGCTCTGGCGGACCGCACTACGGAGTCAGCCGCGAGCCCGGCCTCCGCGGCGCCGCGCGGAACTTGAGGCGGCCGAACGGCGGTTGGTGGCACAGCGAATGCGCGGGGAGATCGACGCCGACCCGTACCGCGCGGGGATGCGCTCCCTTGCCGACGGCCACCGCATCCCTGCGTCCGGGTGTGACGGCTGACCGTCGCCGTGCATCACCGGTCGGCTCGCCCCGTGCACGACGGGGCACTGCTCCGACCATGCCACGCAGCCGACTTCGCCCTCCTCGGCCTGTTCGCGGAGAGACCGCAGACCATGGTGTCCATCGTCGAGTACGCCGTGCACGAACCTGCCGGTCCTGGTTCGGCGATGGCCGCGCTCAATGGCTCGACATCTTGGATGTGCGACGGCAGCCGACTGCGTCGTCCTGGTCCGCAGTCTGGGGCCACTCGGGTCCTGGGCCGTGACGAACGGCGTTGCGCTGTGCTGTGTACTGCCGGGACCGTCTGCCCGGGGACTCGTCGGCGCCATCCCGAGGCCAACGGCTCCCATCGCGGACGGGGCCGCCATGGCCTCGGCAACCAGTGTCGTCACCGTCTTCCGGTCGAGTCGGCGCAGAACCGTCGCACCGTCCTCGCACACCCGCCGACCGCCCCGGGGCGCATTACCGGACACACCCCCGAGGCGGCCTCTCGGCATCCCGGCACGCAACTGAGCAGAACACTGTGCGCATGGCCCCCACTGTCCCTCAGGCCGCCCGCGGACTGATGTTCCGGGTCGGCACACTGCCACGGGAAGTGTGCGGAGGGAGGAGGGTCCGCGCAGGTTCACCCGGTCCTGTGCCCCCACCGAGGTCCCACCAGATCCCACTCGCGCCCCCACTGCTCGATGCGACGCCGGTCGAGCCGCCACCGTGCGATGGCTCCAACGCCGAACGCCAGGCCGCCGAAGGAGAGCGCTGCCGTGGTGCCAATGAGTGCCGCGCGAGCGGTGGCCTCGCCGGAGATCGCCGGCCGGGAGGTGAGGTCGCCCTGGCCGTCGGTCCAGACCACAACGTCGGATCCGGCCTTGTGTCCGGCGTCCACCCGGGTCATACCCGTGCGCGTGGAGCCGTCGGCCGCTGTCCAGCGAACCTTTGCCCGGATCTGGTCGCTCGTCACCGCACGCGACACGGTCAGAGGTATGTAGTCGACGAGCACGGCCCGGATGGAACGCTTCTCGGCACGTTGCCGAGCGAAGACGTTGTCGGCGGTGTGCGCGGTCACCGCCCCGACGACCACACCGCCCAGCGTCATGACCGTCACCACGGCGAGCACGATCCACGCCTCGATCACATCGTCGCGCCGTCGCAGCGCATTGCTCCGCCACCGCCACAGTCTCCGCTTGGTGTGCCGCTTCGGGTACGTACGCTCACCACCGGACATGGGTCCGCACCTTCTCGTCGTCATGGTGAGCACCGTGACACCGGGATGTGAGCCCCGGCAGGGGCCGATCAGGCGCCATCGCGGGGCCGAACGGGCCCGACTCCCGTGCGGCAATGGGCCGATCGGCCCTGGTCCGCGGGAACCCGTGCCAGGAGTGGTCCGACCGGACCCCGGCAAGGGACCGTCGGCCCCTCACGCCGTCGTGGCCGGATTCCCACACTCGGAGGACAGCAAGACGACGCAGAATGGTGAGGAGGGCGTCATGCACTTCACGCACTTCGACGCCGGGACCTTGGAGAAGTGCCTCGCGGCTGCCGTCGCCGCACCCTCGATCTTCAACACGCAGCCGTGGCGCTATCGCCTGGACCCCGAGACGGTCACTATCGAGGTACGCGCCGCTCCGGAACGAGGCCTGCGCCACACGGACCCCGTGGGCCGAGCCCTGCACCTCTCCGTGGGGGCGGCCGTCTTCAACCTGCGTGTCACGGTGGCTCACCTCGGCTGGACGCCGGTCACACGTCTGCTGCCGGACCCCGAGGACCCGAGTCTGCTTGCCACTGTTCGGCCGACCGGTCCCGCTGCCCAACGCCCCACGGGTCGCCGCGCCGACCTGTATCCGGCCATCTGGCGGCGGCACAGCAGCCGGTTCCCGTTCTCCGACAGGCCGTTGCCCAGATACGTACGCGCCGAGCTCACCGAGGCCGCGCGTATGGAGGGGGCGGTACTCACCTTCCCCGCGCCCTCCGAAACGGCGCGACTGCTCCGCCTGACCGCCGAAGCCGAGCGGCGCAACCGGAACGACCCCGACCGCGGGGGCGAGAGCCGCCGCTGGGTCCACCGGGACCCGAACGAGTCCAGAGACCTCGGACTCCCCCAGACGGCTCTCGGCCCGCAGGACGCCCACGAGCACATACCCATGCGCGACTTCACCGCCCAGCGGCACCCTGAGCGGCTCCGAGCCCAACCGTTCGAGACGGTCCCCGTCATCGCCCTGCTGACGACGGAACACGATCGCCGCACGGACTGGCTGCGCGCCGGCGAGGCACTGGAACACGCCCTGCTGGTCGCCACGGTCCACGGGCTGCAGGCATCCCTCCTGCACCAGCCGATGGAATGGCCCGAACTGCGCCGCTCCCTGAACCCCGCGCCCGAACACACGGGCCACGCTCAGATGCTGATCCGCTTCGGCTACGGCCCGGGAGGCCCCGTCACCCCGCGCCGCGCCGCGCGTGACGTGCTCGACGGCGGGGGCGACCGACCGCAGTCGGCATGACCTTGCTCGCCGTTTTCCACCCGCACGAGTTCCTCGCTCCCCGTCGCTCTGGGGGTCTGGAGCGCTTGGACGAGGCGACGCTCAGAGTCACCCGGACCCGCCTGGCTGAGTCCCACCTGCGCGTCGACCGGGACGAGCGGCCCCCATGAAGGAGCTCGACCTGATCCAGGGCCTGTCCGGGCTGGGCGCCTACCACCTGAGCCGACAACCGCACCACGAGATCACCCGAGCCGTCCTGTCCTGTCTGGTCCGGTGCGCCTGACCGAGCCTCCGCACGATCCGGCCGGTCTGCCGCCGTGATGGATGAACGTCGCGCCCAACGGTGCACCCAGCACCGCCTACCCTCGGCGGCACGGGAACTTCGGGCTCGCTCACGGCATCGGCTCCACGCTGTCCGTGCTGTCCCTCGCACTGCGTCCGCGAAACTCTCACCGCCGACATCCCGCTCGCCGCCGACCGGGATGTTCTTCACCGACGCGAAGAAGGGACTGTCCGAACTGAAGGCAGCCGTCTGAGAGTTCGTCCGCTGACCGCCGCCATGGCAGCGCTCCCGCGGTAACGGCGAATCCCACTGATCGTCGCGAAACGTCGTCAGGTCGTGTGATGCGGCGAGCCGTCCACGCAAGGCGCTCGGCCGAGTCTCCCGGCCGAGCGCCTTGCGTGGACGGCCGTTGAGTCCGGCGGCGACGGCGGCCCAGGGCCGTGGACCGGGAGGTCGGTGCCCCAGGGGGAAGTGCTTTCGCAGCGGGCCGTTGGTGTCGGTCAGTTCAGGCAGGCAGCGTCGTGCCCGCGAGCGCGTCGCGCACGGGCTCGGTGGCGTGGCCATGCTTCAGGTGGAGGCTTCTTCGGTCGGCAGCCGGAGCTCCGTCTTCGCCGAGAACAGACGCACGGCGGTCGGATTGACGGCGACGCGTAACTCCTCCCCCTTGTCGTACGACTGCCGTCCCGGGGCGCGGACGACCACCTGTGCGGCTTCCGCGCCGACCTTCGCGGTCGTGTGGAGATACGTGACGGCGCCGGTGTCCTCGACCGCGTCGACCACGACATCCAGTCCGGGCGTCTCGCTGTCCTCCCGGGAAACGATGGCGAACTGCTCGGGCCGGACGCCGAGGACGAGCTCCGTTGAGCCCTCCTCATGTGCCGCCCGCAATGCCGACCGGGGCAGTGGCAGGACCAGCCCGCCCAACTCGATCCCGTTCGCGGTGAGCGGGAGACGGAAGAGATTCATCGCGGGCGAGCCGATGAAACCGCCGACGAACGCGTTCGCGGGGCGCTGGAACACCTCCCTGGGCGTGCCCACCTGCTGCAGCACGCCGTCCTTCATGACGGCCACACGGTCTCCCATGGTCAGAGCCTCGACCTGGTCGTGGGTGACGTAGACCATGGTGGTGCCGAGTCGTCGTTGCAGCGAGGCGATCTGCGTGCGGGTCTGGACCCGCAGCTTCGCGTCCAGGTTGGACAGCGGCTCGTCCATGAGGAAGACCTGCGGTTCGCGGACGATGGCCCGCCCCATCGCCACACGCTGACGCTGGCCGCCGGAGAGGGACTTGGGCTTGCGGTCGAGGTAGTCGTCGAGGCCGAGGATGCCGGCGGCCTCGGCGACCCGGCGCCGGACGTCGTCCTTGCGCACGTTCGCGATCTTCAGGGCGAAGCCCATGTTGTCCGCCGTCGTCATGTGCGGGTAGAGGGCGTAGTTCTGGAACACCATCGCGATGTCGCGGTCCTTGGGCGGCAGATGGGTCACGTCCCGGCCGCCGATACGGATCGTCCCGGCGTCGACGTTCTCCAGTCCGGCCAGCATCCGTAGCGTGGTGGACTTGCCGCAACCGGAAGGGCCGACGAGGACCATGAACTCGCCGTCGGCGATCTCCAGATCGAACGCGTCGACGGCCGGATGGTCCATCTTCGGAAACAGCCGCGTTGCCTTGTCGAAGGTGACGGACGCCATGATTTTTCCCCTCCCTGACGGTCCCTCAGCGGTGCGTCGGAGGATCGGACACGGAGCGAGGGGCTTCCTGCCCCTGACGATGCGTTACACCCTCAGGTTCAAACGGCGCCCACTGGCGCGGCAGGTCCTCGACGTCCCCGCGTACGGGCCGATCGGCCCTGCCGGTGTCCGGCACGAAAGACAACCGCTGTGGGCCCTTCGGCACGGTCAGCGGTCGACAAAGATACGCGTCCGGGCAGGAAAGGCCGCCCAGACCCGACCCGGGGACCCATCGGCCCATGGCACGGCACCCATGTCCTCGCAAGCTGGGGAACCACCAAGGCCGTTCGGCCCCGACTCCGAGGAGACCGACGTCATGACCACTGTGGTACCTCGCCCGACGGCTCGGCCGGAAACGCACCCCCGGCCCGCACTGCTCACGTTCCTGGGCGGCGTGGGAACGGTCACCGGCAGCAAGTTCCTCGTCGAGAGCGACCACGCCCGCGTACTCGTCGACTGCGGGCTCTTCCAGGGCCTCGCCGACCTGCGCAGGCGCAACTGGCGTGGCCTGCCCTGCGACGCCGCGGACATCGAGGCCGTGGTCGTCACCCACGCCCACCTCGACCACTGCGGATACCTGCCCCGACTCGTCCGTCACGGCTTCCGGGGACGGATCGTGACGACGGAGTCCAGCGCCCGGCTCATGGAGATCGTGCTGCGGGACAGCGCCAAGCTGCAGACAGAGACCGCCCGGCATGCCAACGAGCACGGCTGGTCCAAACACCGGCCGGCACAGCCGCTGTACGACGACTCAGACGTTGACCGCACCCTCGAACTCGTCGCCCCGGTACCGACCTGCACATCGACCGACATCGCCGCCGGAACCAGGCTCACGCTGCACCCCGCCGGCCACATCCTCGGATCGGCCTGGGCCCGGTTGACCTTCGAGGACGGTCACACGCTGGCTGTCAGCGGCGACCTGGGCCGCCCCGGCCATCCGCTGCTGCGCCCTGCGGAGCCGTTCTCCGGAGCGGATGTGCTGCTCATGGAGTCGACGTACGGCAACCGTCGCCACGAAGACGAGGCGGGGCGGACACACTTCGCCGAGGTGCTGAGCCGTACCCTCGCCCGCGGCGGCACCGTCGTCATCCCGGCCTTCGCCCTCGATCGCACCGAGGTCGTCCTGCATGAACTCGCCGAACTCCGCCGGGCGGGCAGGATCCCGGCAGCCGTTCCCGTCTACGTCGACAGCCCGATGGCCCTCGCCGCCCTCGACGTCTACCGGAACGCCATCCTCACCCGGGATCCCGAGTTGCGCCCGGAGGTGACGGCGGCGGGCACGGCCGCGCTGAGTCCCGAGCCGTTCCTCGCCGTGCGGTCGATCCAGGAGTCAGTCGACATCAGCCGTGCGGGCGGACCCGCCATCATCGTCTCGGCGTCCGGCATGGCCACCGGAGGCCGCGTCCTGCACCACCTCCGGCGTCTGCTGCCCGACCCGCGCAACGCCGTCGTCGTGGTGGGCTTCGCCGCTCAGGGCACGCGTGCCCGGGACCTGATCGACGGCGCCAAGGCGATCAAGATGTTCGGCGAGTACGTCCCGGTGCGCGCGCAGGTCGCCGACGTACCGCACTTCTCGGCCCACGCCGACGCCACCCAGGTCATCGACTGGCTGCGCGGCGCCCCCGCCCCGCACACCACCTACCTGGTGCACGGCGAGCCCGACGCGGCCGGCGCGCTGCGTGACCGCATCGACCGGACCCTGGGCTGGGCCGCCGTCGTACCGCGCTCCGGGGAGCGCGTACTCGTCCGGTGACAGGGCGCTCCCGCCGGCTCCTCGGCGAGTCGCCCGGTCGGTGTGGCGAACTTCGTCCGCGTTCCCGCCGCACGGCGACGAGGCAGCGGTCACGGACCGGCCCGCATGGCCAGGCACAAGGGCCACTCGCGGCCTCTGCCCGGGCCGGTCGGCCCATGTGCCGGAATCCGTATCGGAGTTGGCTGGGGGTGAGAAGAACGACGCCGATCCGAGGGGAGCCAGGACAGTGGGTACGAGTCTGACACCGGAGTTCTGGGAGCGGTCCGCCGTTCTGCTGGTCGTGGCGATCGGATTGACATGCGTCCTCACCGCATCGTTCGACGCGCTGGCGATTCGGCTCCTGCGTCGCCACGTCCGCAGGCAGTCACAGCAGACCGGGACGACGTCGACGGTCGCGGACCACCGCACTTCCATCCGCGCCTGAGGGGGCACGGCCGTGTTCGCCGACCTTGACAGGATTCCCAAACCAGTCGTCGAAGGACCGGAGATGGAGGTGCTGGCCCGCTTCTGCCGGGACATGGCCTGGACCGGCATCGTGGAAGCGGGCGGCATGGGTCCCGGAACACCGGCGATGACCGCCCGTGGCTCGGGCAGGCAGGAGCGCATCCAGGACGGCCGCTGGATCGTGGGGACCTGTGAGCAGGACCAGTTCCTGCTCGACGGCACCCCCATTGGTGCTCCAGGACTGACCGTCACGCCGGGGCGACGACAAGCGGTACTTGCGGGCACTGGTGTGCCACACGACGTCGTACGGCACCCCGGCCCGGTGGACAGTCGCTGCGGATGGGCCGGATGGCCCGGGCGAGGCCCCGGACAGACCCTCCCGGCCCGGCCGCTGTGGTGTGACGCTGGTCATGAGGAACAGACCGAGAATGACCGAGAATGACCGAGAGTGTCGGAGGTGCGCGTCATGCTTCAGCCCGTGATCGCCGGAGTCGACGGATCCGCCGAGAGCCTGGCCGCAGCCGAGTGGGCCGCCCGCGAGGCGGAACGGCGGGACCGGCCGCTGCGGCTGGTGCACGCCTGGAACTGGCACCCCCGCCAGAGCGATGGCGTACCCGCCAACGCCGCCCAGCGGTATCTGGCCGGGCGCTCCCTGCGCCAGGCGGAGGAGCGGATCCGCGGTGCCGTTCCTGGCGTGCGCCTGTACGACGAGCAGGTCGAGGGACCCGCCGCCGTGGCCCTGGTGAAGGCGGCCGAGCAGGCCGACCTGCTGGTGCTGGGCTCGCGTGGGCTGAGCGGCCTCGCCGGTTTCGTCGTGGGCTCGGTCGCGCAGGACGTGGTGGCGAGGGCCACGCGTCCCGTCGTCCTCGTACGGTCGGGCGAGGAGGCGGCGGACGAGCACCTTCCCGCGGACGACGGGAGCGCCTCCACCCGGACCGGATACCGGGACGTGGTGCTGGGCCTCGACCTCGCAGACCGGTGCGACGAGGTGCTCGAGTTCGCCTTCGCTGCGGCCCGGCTGCGTCGCGCCGGACTGCGGGTCGTCCACGCCTGGCGCGCGCCTTCCCCGGTCAGCCTGGGGCCCGGCGACATCGGCCTGGTGAGTGACCCGACGCGCGAGGAGGAGTGGCAGGGCTTCCTGTCCGCCGTGCTCCAGATATGGCGCGACAAGTACCCCGACGTCGAGGTTGCGGAGTCGGTGTCGGAGGGCAAGGCTCCGACCGCGCTGATCCGGGCCGCTTCCGGAGCGAGCCTCCTCGTCGTCGGCCACCGGCTGGCCGAACGGCCGGTGGGTCCACGCACCGGACCCGTCACCCACGCCGTCATCCATCACGTCGCCTGCCCCGTGGCCGTCGTACCCCATGAGTGAGGACGGAGGAGGTGGCAGCCGTGCTCAAACCAGTCGTGGCCGGTCTGGACGGTTCACGCGAGAGCCTCGCGGCAGCCGGCTGGGCCGCCCGGGAAGCACTGCGGCGAGGACTGCCGCTACGTCTGGTGCACGCCCGTGAGGGCCTCCCCTACGCGCCGATGACACGGCCGAGCGGGAACACGTGCCTGACGGATCCGTGAAGCCCTCGGCCCGCACGCCGTACCGCGACCTCGCAGTCGACGTGGGTCGTTCGTGCGATGCCGTGCTGGAATTCGCTTTCCGCGCCGCGCAGTTGCGAAGGACTCCCCTGCGCGTCGTGCACGTCTGGCACGTGCCCTTCGGACGCGGCATCCCCGACGCCGAGGAGCGCGGGCTGATCAGGGAGAACGCGGAAAGGGAGCTCGCGGCGCTGCTTGCCCCCTGGCGCGACAGGTTTCCCGGCGTCTTCGTTCGCGACACCCTGTATGAGGGGCGTCCGGCCCAGGTTCTCGTGAAGGCGAACGGGCGGATCGGGCCTGCTGGTGGTGGGCCGCCGCAGGCGCCGAGCCGCCGTCGGTTCCCACACCGGCCCGGTGGCCCACGCACTGATCCGCCACGTGACCTGCCCCATCGCCGTGACCCCGCACGACTGACCCGGCAGACCGTCTGGTGCGTGACGGCGGCGCTGGGCGCGCCGGCCGCCGGGTGTCGACGCGGCCTCGCTCTGAGGGCCGAGTGGCCGTGACGAGGGCCCAGCGGCCCCTGGGCACGCAGGGCGTGTCCCGCAACGATGAGTCACGAGGGGGCTGCGGCGTGCTCCGGCAGGTCACGCGGAACCGATGAGGCCCTGCCTGGATGCCATGGACCTCCTCACGGCCGGGCGCGTGCGCCGACGGCCTTCGCATCAGGCACGACCTGACACGACCGGATACAGGAGGTACCTCCCATGCTTTCCCCCATCGTCGTCGGCCTCGATGGTTCCCCCGAGAGCCGCGCCGCCGCCGACTGGGCCGCCCGCGAGGCGCGGCGCCGCGGCTTGCCGTTGAGCCTGCTCACCGCCTGGATCTGGCGGCCGGTCGACGTTCCTTCGGCCCAGGAATCGGAATCCCAGAAGCAGTGGGCGCAGCAACTGCTGAACGAGGCCAGGCAGGACCTCGTGGCGAAGTATCCGGGTCTGCCGGTCACCGTCGAGCAGGTGTCCGGTCTGGCGACCGGGGCGCTGCTGGAGGGGGCGGAGGGCGCCGAGATGCTGGTGCTGGGCTCGCGTGGGCACGGCGCGATCGCCGGCTTCCTCCTCGGCTCTGTCGGGCAGCACGTCCTCGCCCGGGTGAACGTCCCCGTGGTGCTCGTGCGGGCGCAGGACCGCTCGGCCGCCGACGCCATGGAGCCGGATGTCGGCGAGGTGGTCGTCGGGATCCAGAACCGCGACGAGCCCTCCGACGAACTGCTCGAGTTCGCCTTCTCCGCCGCGGTGGCTCGCGGGGCCACGCTTCATGCCGTGCACGCCTGGAGCCGTCCGCCGGTGTTCGCGTACAACCCCGCAGCCGTGCGCACGGGCGACGAGGGCGGCGGCATGGAGGCCCGGGTCGAGAAGGAACTCTCGGATTCCCTCAAGCCCTGGCAGAAGCGGTATCCCCAGGTGAAGATCGTCCAGACGATCGATCTCGCGTCGGCCGCGGAGGTCGTTCTCCAGGCCGCCCGCAACGCCGGTCTTGTGGTGGTCGGGCGCGAGACGCACCGGCCGGCACTCGGCATGCGCATCGGTCCGGTCACTCACGGCGTGATCCACCACGCCGTCGCGCCCGTCGCCGTCGTACCGCACGGCTGAGGGCCGAGTGGCCCACACGCCGGGGGTCGTCCGGGACGCGATCGAGGCAGCTTCAGCTGACCGACTCCGTTCCCCGGAACGCCGGCGCGACGGAGCGCGTTTCCGACCGCTGGTCAGTTGCTCCTTCGTGTTCAGGTCGCGCGTGTTCAGGTCGCGGCAGCGGCGTCGTCGGCCTGGTTGCAACGTGGGCGAATTCCGGTTTCGGGCACTGGCTCAGACGTGCGGGACGACAGCGACGGGGCAGCCGGCGTCGACAGCGCGGCGGTCTCCTCCCCAGGAGTTGCCTCGGACTACCGGCGGACGGCACACGGGTGGTGTCCGCCTCGGAGGCTCTGTCGTCCGGGACAACCCGGGCCTGGCTCAGGAGGCAGCCATGGTTCCGCTCATCCTGATCGGCGCGGCCGTGCTGGGCGCGTGCCTGGTGTTCGGCTACAGCTCGTTCGTCGTCGGCTTCGTCCTGATGGCCGCCGGAGCCCTCGCCCTGATCACGTTCATGGCCACGCCGGGCATGGTCCGGCGCCCGGGCGAGCGGGAGGTTGTCATCGACGAGAGGCACTACATCGGCGACCACGACGACCACCGGCACTACCGCTAGTGACCGCATCCGGCTTGGAGGGGATCGACCCACGGCTTCGGGAGCAGTGCGCACGGTGAGGCCCCGGACGGCGATGACCGGAGCGGCAACCGAAAGGGAGGGTCGGCCCTGGTCCATGGGTCGTTCGGCCCCTGGGGGCGTCGCCCGTGGCGGTGCACGGTGAGAGACATGACGACGCGCACGCGGATCGCCGTCATCGGCGTCGGGAACGAGTTCCGTCGCGACGACGGTGTCGGCTGGGCCGTGGTGGCCCGGCTGCGGGAGCTGGCCGAGGAGCGGCCGCTGCCGGCCGGCACCGTGCTCGCCACCTGCGACGGCGACCCAGGTCGGCTGATCGGCCTGTGGGAGGGCGCCGCTCTCGCGGTCGTCGTGGACGCCGCGCACGCCCATCCCGGACACCCCGCGCGTGTGCACCGCATCGAGCTCGACGCCGGGCGCCTGGACCAGCCGCCGGCCACCAGCTCGCACGGGCTGGGCCTCGGGGAGGCCGTCGAACTCGCACGTGTCCTGGGGCGTCTGCCGTCCCGGCTGGTGGTCTACGCGGTGGAGGGCGCCGACGGTTCCCTCGGCACCGGGCTCTCCCCCGCTGTCGCGGCCGTCGTCGAGCCGCTCGCCGGTTCGGTCGAGGACGAGATCGCGCACCATCGAGACGTAACAGCGCGGAGGCTGTCATGACCGTACGACGCTTCCAGGTGGACGGGATCGTCCAGGGGGTCGGCTTCCGGCCCTTCGTGTACCGCACGGCGTCCGCGCTCGGCCTGAACGGCTGGGTGGCCAACGTGAACGGGCATGTGGAGGGCGAAGTCGCGGGACATCCCGACGTCATCGAGCGGTTCGCGACGCGACTGCGGACCGACGCTCCGGTTCTCGCCCGGGTACGCGGGGTCCACCTGGCCCGCAGTACACGGGAGTCGGCGCTCGAAGAGGGCTTCCGCGTGTGGCACAGCGCGCCCGGCCATACGGGCACGGTGCCCCGCGAGATCCCTCCGGACGCGGCGATCTGCGACGCCTGCCTGCGCCAGCTGCGCGATCCTCGCGACCGGCGCCACCGCTACCCGTTCATCAACTGCACCGACTGCGGGCCGCGCGCCACGATCATCGAGGACCTGCCGTACGACCGGATCCGTACGACGATGCGGCGCTTCCCGCTCTGCGCCGACTGCGCGGCCGAATACGCCGACCCCGGCGACCGGCGCTTCCACGCCGAACCTGTGGCCTGCCCGGTCTGCGGCCCTCACCTGGCGTGGGACGAACTGCGCGGCGAGGAAGCGCTGCGTGCGGCGGTCAAGACCATCGCCGGGGGTGGGATCGTCGCGCTGAAGGGGCTCGGCGGCTACCAGCTGGTGTGCGACGCGGGTGATCCGGTGGCCGTGGCCGAGTTGCGGCGCCGCAAGCGCCGCCCAGCCAAGCCGTTCGCCGTCATGGTGCGTGACGTCGACGCCGCCGCCCGGCTGGCGCGAATCGGCAGCGCGGAGTACGCGACCCTGACGTCCCCGGCTCGCCCCGTCGTGCTGCTCGCCCGGCTGCGGACACGCGGCGAGAACCCTCTCGTGGACGGGGTCCATCCGGGGTTGTCCCGCGTCGGCCTGTTCCTCCCCACCACCGGCCTGCACCACCTGCTCCTGGACGAGCTGAACCGACCGCTGGTGGTCACCAGTGGCAACCTCAGCGACGAACCCATCGCCGTCGAGGACGCCGACGCCCGCAGCGCGCTCGCCGCCATCGCCGACGGCTTCCTCACCCACGACCGGCCGATCCGGGCCCGCTACGACGACTCCGTCGTGCAGTTCGCCGGCCGGACCCGGATCACCGTCCGCCGGGCACGCGGCCTGGCCCCGGCCCCGCTGCCGCTCGACGTGGGCGAGCCGATCGCGGGGGCGGGCGCCCAGCTCAAGCACACCTTCACGCTGGCTGCCGACGGTCGGGCCCATCTCGGACCGCACACCGGCGACCTGTCCGACGTGGCGACCTACGACGCGTCCCAGACGTCGTACGACCATCTCAAACGCCTCACCGGCATCGAACCCGTGGCGATCGCGCACGACCTGCACCCCGGCTACCTCTCCACACAGTGGGCCGAGGCGCAGCCGCTGCGCCGGATCCCGGTCCAGCACCACCACGCGCACGTGGCCGCCTGTGCGGCCGAGCACGGGGTGCGGGGCCGCTTCCTCGGCGTCGCGTACGACGGTCTGGGGCTGGGCGACGACGGCACCCTGTGGGGCGGCGAGATCCTCGTCGCCGATCGATGCGGCTACCGCCGCGTGGGCAGGTTCGCGACAGCGCCCCTGCCCGGCGGTGACGCGGCGGTACGCCATCCCTCCCGCACCGCTCTCGGCCACCTGCTGGGCGGGGAGCAGCTGGGCAGCCCGCGCCCCTACCCCTGGCTGACCCGGTCCTTCACGGACCGGCTCGACGCGGGCGAGGTCGCCGCAGTACGCGCCATGGTCGCCCGGGACGTCAACTGCCCGCGGGCGTCCAGCGCCGGACGGCTCTTCGACACGGTCGCCACGCTGCTCGGCCTCACCGACACGGTCAGCTATGAGGGCGAGGCGGCCGTGCTGCTCGAGGCGGCCGCGGGAAGCGAGCACGCGGTACCGCTCGCCCATCGCGTCGTCCGCGCGCAGGGCCTGTGGGTGTACGACTCCGCGCCGACCCTGACCGACCTGCTGGAGCGCCGGCTGAACGGGGAGCCCATGCCCCGGCTGGCCGCGGCCTTCCATCTGACGCTCGCGATCGTCACCGCCGAACTCGTCGCACGGGCCGTCGAGGACGGCGCGCCGCGCATGGTGTGCCTGGGCGGCGGCTGCTTCGTCAACCGGCGGCTGCTGACCGAGGTACGGCGGCGGCTGCGTGCGCAGGGCCTGCGTGTACTGGTCGGCAGCCAGGTCCCGGTCGGTGACGGCGGCATCAGTTACGGCCAGGCGGCGGTCGCGGCCGCACGGCTGGCCAGGGAGAGGTGAGCACTCATGTGCCTGGGCATCCCGGGACGGGTCCTGGAAGTCCACGATGACGCCGGGCTGCGCATGGCCACCGTCGACTTCGGCGGTGTCCGGCGCGAGGTCTGCCTCAGCTGTACGCCCGACGCGGACGTGGGCACGTACGTCATCGTGCACGTCGGATTCGCGATCACCGAGGTGGACGAGGCGGAGGCACGGCGGACGCTCGATGTGCTCCGGGCGATGGCCGGCGCGGTCGAGGGCGAGCTGGGCGAGGCGCTGCCGTGAGGCAACCCGGCCCAGGGCGGCCATGCGCCCCTTGCCCCCTGCCCGACCGGGCCCGTCGAGGGGCCGAACGGCCCCTGCCGTGTCCCGTGACCCGGCTGCACGCTGAAGACGAGGGAGACGGAGCAGCCCCCGGCGAGGAGGACCACGATGACCGGCACCGAAACTCCCGCAGTCCGGGACCGTGACGGGCTCGATGCCCTGGTTGCGGCCCTGCTGGCCGACGGGCGCACCGTGGTCGGGCCGACGGTCCGCGACGGAGCGATCGTGCTGGCGGAGCTGGCCTCGGCGGCCGAGCTGCCGTACGGCTGGGGTGTCGAGCTGGATGCCGGACGCTACCGTCTCGTCCGCCGCGAGGACGGCGCGGCCTTCGCGCACAGCGCGGGCCCCCAGTCCTGGAAGTCCTATCTGCACCCCGCGCGCGAGCGACTGTGGAGCGCCGACCGTACGCCCGAGGGCGACCTGTCCTTCACGGCCGACGAACCCGAGGCACCGTCGTACGCCTTCCTCGGCGTCCGGCCCTGCGATCTGCGGGCCATCGCGATCCAGGACCGGGTACTGACCGGCGGGCGCCACGAGGACACCGGCTACGGGAAACGCAGAAGCCGGGCGTTCCTGATCGCCGCCGAGTGCACGGAGCCCGGCGCGACCTGCTTCTGCGTGTCGACGGGCGGTGGCCCCGCGGTCGACGCCGGGTACGACGCACGCCGAACTCGAGACGGAGAGGGAGACGGAGCGATGACCCCCTCGATCACCCTGCGCATGCCGCAGGCGCTGCCGCCCGAGCACCGGGAGCGGCTCCTGCGCGTCGCCCGCGAGGTCGACTTCCGCCCGGGCGCCCGGCTGTTCGAGGAGGGCGGGCACGCCGACCGCTTCTGGATCGTCCGCGAGGGCACGGTCGCTCTCGACCTGCACGTCCCCGGCCGTCCCACGCCCGTGATCGAGACCCTCGGCGAGGGTGATCTCGTGGGCTGGTCCTGGCTGTTCGATCCGTACGTCTGGCAGCTGGGCGCCCGGGCGCAGACGCCGGTGCGGGCGTACGTGTTCGACGCCGTGGCCGTCCGTCTGATGTGCGACGACGACGCCGCGTTCGGCCGGGCGGTCGGCCGCTGGGTCGGCCAAGTGCTGTCCCATCGACTGAACGCCGCCCGCGCCCGCCTGGTCGACCTGTACGGCGCCTCCACCAGCGGCGGTGTGCGATGACCGCCGTACCGGTTCCGTACCTTGTGATCGACCGCCAGCGGGAGACCGCGGAGTCGGTCACCCTCCAGCTCGAACCGATCGCCGAAGCGCTGGACGACTTCATGCCGGGACAGTTCGCGATGGTGCACTGCTTCGGCCGCGGCGAGATCCCCCTGTCGGTGAGCTCCGTACAGTCCACGGGCGGCCTCGCGCACACCGTCCGCAGCGTGGGCGCGGTCTCCGACGGCCTGTGCGCGGCCCGCGTCGGCGATGTCCTGGGCCTGCGCGGCCCGTACGGCACGAGCTGGGAGCTGCGGCAGGCCCGCGGCCGGGACGTACTGGTTGTAGCGGGCGGCATCGGGCTCGCTCCGCTGCGGCCGCTGATCCTGAGCGCGCTGGCCGAGCCGGAGGTGTACGGCCGGGTCAGCGTGCTCGTCGGGGCACGTACGCCCGGTGACCTGATCGCCCGGAAGGAGGTCGAGAGCTGGCCGACGGCGTACACCGGGGTGATGGTCGACTGGCCCGACAAGGACTGGCGTGGGGACGTCGGCGTGGTCACCCAGCTGATGGGCCGGGCCCCCTTCGACCCGGCCGGCACCTGGGCGTTCGTCTGCGGCCCCGAGCCGATGATCCGCGCCACCGCCCGCGAACTCGCGGACCGCGGTGTGCCCAAGGAGCGGATCCGGGTCTCGCTGGAGCGGAACATGCGCTGCGCCACAGGGCACTGCGGGCACTGCCAGCTCGGTCCCCTGCTGGTGTGCCGGGACGGTCCGGTCGTCGGCTGGGACGTCGCCGAACCCCTGCTGTCCGTAAGGGAGTTGTGAGATGAGCACGCCCACACTCGCCGTGTTCAAACTGGCCTCCTGCGACGGCTGCCAGCTCACCCTGCTCGACTGCGAGGACGAACTCCTCACCCTGGCGGGCCAGGTGGACATCACCCACTTCCTGGAGGCGTCCAGCGCCGTGGCACCCGGACCGTACGACCTCGCCCTCGTCGAGGGCTCGGTCACCACCGACGCGGACGCCGAGCGCGTCCGCGCGATCCGGGCCGCCTCACGCCACCTGGTGACCATCGGCGCGTGCGCGACCGCAGGAGGCATCCAGGCGCTTCGGAACTTCGCGGACGTCGACGAGTACCGGCGCACCGTCTACGCGCACCCCGAGTACATCTCCACCCTGGCCACCTCCACCCCCGTATCGGCCCACGTCGACGTCGACTTCGAACTGCGCGGCTGTCCCATCGACCGCCGCCAGCTCCTCGAAGTCATCACCGCCTTCCTGGCAGGCCGTAAGCCCGACGTCCCGAACCACAGCGTGTGCTTCGAGTGCAAGCGCCGCGGCACGGTCTGCGTCACCGTCGCCCACGGCACCCCCTGCCTCGGCCCGGTGACCCACGCCGGGTGCGGGGCACTGTGCCCGGCGTACGGG
Source organism: Streptomyces sp. 2A115 (assembly GCF_052245575.1). NCBI lineage: Bacteria > Bacillati > Actinomycetota > Actinomycetes > Kitasatosporales > Streptomycetaceae > Streptomyces > Streptomyces sp. 2A115. The sequence goes on from NZ_JBQQCG010000087.1 coordinate 39,818, forward strand.
CGCGGCTGCTTCGGCTGCTTCGGCCCGTCAGGGTCGGTGAACCTGCCCGCCCTGATCCCGCTGCTGCGCCGGGACGGCCTGGACGAGGCCGCCGTCGAACGGTTCCTGCACACCTTCAACGCCGCCGCTTTCGACAAGATCGACAAAGAGGTGAGGACGTGACCCACCGCGGATCCCGTGTCCTGCACGTCGGCTCGCTCTCCCGGGTCGAGGGCGAAGGCGCGCTGCGCCTGGACGTCCACGACGGTACGGTCACCGAGGCCCGGCTCGACATCTACGAACCGCCGCGCTTCTTCGAGGCGTTCCTGCGCGGCCGCGCCTACACCGAGCCGCCCGACATCACCGCCCGAGTGTGCGGGATCTGCCCGGTGGCCCACCAGATGAGCGCCTGCGCCGCGATCGAGGACGCGTGTGGGATCACCGTCGACCCGGTGGTCCGGGATCTGCGGCGGCTGCTGTACTGCGGCGAGTGGATCGAGAGCCACGCCCTGCACATCTACCTGCTGCACGCGCCGGACTTCCTTGGCCGCGCGAGCGCGATCGAGCTGGCGCGTACGCACCGGGCCGAGGTGGAGCGGGGCCTCAGGCTGAAGAAGGCGGGCAACTCCCTGATGGAGTTGCTCGGCGGGCGAGCCGTCCACCCCGTCAACGTACGGCTCGGAGGTTTCCACCGAACCCCGACCCGTGCCGAACTCCACCCGTTGACCGAGGAGTTGAGGCAGGCACTCGACGACGCCCGGGAGACCGTGCGCTGGGTGGCGGGGTTCGACTTCCCGGACGCCCGCGTCGACGCCGACCTGCTCGCGCTGGCCGACCCGGACACGTACGCGATCGAGGGCGGAACCCCGACCGTTCTGCGCGCCGACGGCACCCTCGGCTCCTTCCCGGTGCGGGACTTCACGGACCGCGTCACCGAGACGCATGTGCCGCACTCCACCGCGCTGCACTCGCGGCTCGACGGGCGCCGCCACCTCACCGGGGCCCTCGCCCGGTTCGCGGTCAGCGGGCGCCACCTGTCGCCCGCGGCCATGGAGGCGGCCCGGGAGGCGGGACTCGGCGATCCGCGCGCCGGCACGGTGTGCCGCAATCCCTTCCGGTCCATCCTCGTACGGGCCGTCGAGGTGGTGTACGCCGTCGACGAGGCGCTGCGGATCATCGAGGCTTACGAGCCGCCGGAGCACCCGTACACCGACGTACCACCCGCCGCCGGTGTCGGACACGGCGCGACCGAGGCGCCGCGCGGGCTGCTCTACCACCGCTACGAACTCGACGCCGACGGCACCGTGACCGACGCCCTGCTCGTGCCGCCCACCGCACAGAACCAGGGCGCCATCGAGGACGACCTGCGCCGCGTCGCGCAGCACGCCATCGCCGAACACGACCCGGACGATGACGAGTTGACGGCGTTGTGCGAGCGGACCATCCGCAATCACGACCCGTGCATCTCCTGTTCCACCCACTTCCTCGACCTGACGGTCGTCCGTACCTCTGGAGGTCGCGATGCCTGAGTCTCCGTACACCGTGAGCGATGTGATGACGCACACCGTCGTCGCCGTCGGACGCGACGCGTCCTTCAAGGAGATCGTCGAGCTGTTCGACCAGTGGAAGGTCAGCGCGCTGCCGGTCCTGGCGGGCGAGGGCCGGGTCATCGGCGTGGTCTCCGAGGCCGATCTGCTGCCCAAGGAGGAGTTCCGCGACGCCGACGCCGCCGACGTCAAGGCGGGTGAGCTCGCCGAGCGGGCAAAGGCGGCTGCGGTGACCGCGGGCGAGCTGATGAGCACCCCCGCCGTCACCGTGCACGCGGACGCCTCGCTGGCCGAGGCCGCCCGCATCATGGCCCGCCGGCGCGTCAAGCGGCTGCCCGTCGTGGACGGCGTGGGCATCCTGCAAGGTGTGGTCAGCCGCGGTGACCTGCTCAAGGTCTTCCTCCGCTCCGACGAGGAGATCGCCGAGGAGATCCGGCACACCGTCCTGAACCAGCTCCCGCTCACCACCACGCTGACGGTGTCGGTGACCGAGGGCGTGGTCACGTTGAGCGGTTCACTGCCTGAACGCGTGCTCGTCCCCGTCGTGGCCCGGGCGGTGCGGGCGGTGGAGGGGGTCGTCGACATCCGACTGGATCTGACGCACCGATGAGGTACCTGGACGAGTATCGCGACCCCGTCCTCGCCCGGCGCCTGCTGGACGAGCTGCGGGACACCGCGACGCGTCCCTGGCGGATCATGGAGGTGTGCGGGGGCCAGACGCACACCCTCGTACGCCAGGGCATCGACGAGCTGCTGCCCGCCGGCATGCGGATGATCCACGGACCCGGCTGTCCCGTCTGTGTGACCCCGCTGGAGACCCTCGACCGGGCGATGGCCATCGCGGCCCGTCCCGGCGTGATCCTCACCAGCTTCGGGGACATGCTGCGCGTACCGGGCAGCGACACGGACCTGCTGTCGCTCCGGGCACGGGGCGCGGACGTACGGGTCGTCTACGCCCCGATGGACGCCGTACGCATCGCTGCCGACCACCCGGAGCGCGAAGTGGTCTTCCTCGCCGTCGGATTCGAGACGACGGCGCCCGCCAACGCGACGGCTGTCCTGCACGCGGCCCGCCTGGGCCTGACGAACTTCTCGATGCTGGTCAGCCACGTCCTGGTGCCCCCGGCGATGACCGCGCTGCTCGACGACCCCGACTGCGAGGTTCAGGCCTTCCTCGCCGCCGGGCACGTCTGCGCGGTGATGGGCTGGCACGAGTACGAGCCGATCGCCGCCCGCTACCAGGTGCCGATCGTGGTCACCGGCTTCGAGCCGCTGGACCTGCTGGAGGGCATCCTCATGTCCGTACGGCAGCTGGAGTCGGGCCGCCACGAGGTGGAGAACCAGTACGCCCGAGCCGTGCGCCGGTCCGGCAACACCCAGGCCCAGCAGGCGGTGCGTACCGTCTTCCGGGTTACCGACCGGGCCTGGCGCGGCATCGGTCCGCTGCCTCGCAGCGGCCTCGAACTCGCCGAGGAGTACGAGCGGTTCGACGCGGCCCGTCGCTTCGCCGTGGACGGACTCCGACCGGTGGAGGACCCGGAGTGCATCGCGGGCGCCATTCTCACCGGGGCCCGCCTGCCCACCGACTGCCCGGCCTACGGCACCCGCTGCACACCCCGCCACCCCCTCGGCGCACCCATGGTGTCGTCCGAGGGCACCTGCGCCGCCTTCCACGCGGCCGGACGCACTCCTGCGAGGAGCACGGCATGAGCATCGAATGCCCCACCCCGACCCACGAGGACGAGGTCGTCCTGCTGGGCCACGGAGCCGGCGGGCGCCTGACCGCGGAACTTCTGGACCAGCTGATCCTGCCCGCCCTGGACGGCGCACCGGGCCCGATGGAGGACGCGGCACTGCTGCCGGGGAGCCCCGACCTGGTGATCAGTACGGACAGCTTCGTCGTCAGCCCGCTGTTCTTCCCCGGCGGGGACATCGGTTCCCTCGCCGTTCACGGCACCGTCAACGACCTCGCCATGCGCGGCGCCCGGCCGCTCGCCCTGTCCGTGGCCCTCATCGTGGAGGAGGGGCTGCCGCTGTCCGAACTCCGGTCCGTCGTCCGCTCGTTGGGGAAGGCCGCGCAGGCCGTCGGCGTGCCCGTCGTCACCGGGGACACCAAGGTCGTGGGCCGTGGCGCGGCCGACAAGCTGTTCATCAACACCACTGGCATCGGGCAGCGATCCGGATCGCTGCGCCCGTCCGCCGTCCTGGCCCGCCCCGGCGACGCGGTGCTGATGTCCGGGCCGATCGGGCTGCACGGCACGACCGTGCTCAGCACGCGGGAGGGCCTCGGCTTCGAGAGCGACATCGCGTCCGACACCCAGCCGCTGCACCGGCTCGTGCGGGCGATGTCGCCGCTCGGCCAGCATGTCCACGTCCTGCGCGACCCGACCCGGGGCGGACTCGCCGCGGCCCTCAACGAGATCGCCCGCGACTCGTCCGTCGCCGTCGAGATCGACGAAAGCGCGGTCCCGGTCCCGGACACTGTCGCCTCCGCCTGTGACCTGCTCGGCCTCGACCCGCTGGTCGTGGCCAACGAGGGCTGCCTGGTCGCCTTCGTCACCGCCGCCGTGGCCGACGAGGCCCTGGCCATCATGCGGTCCGTGCCCGAGGGGGCCCAGGCCGTGCGCATCGGCGAGGTGCTTCCGGAGGGGCGGCGTGGGCGGGTGACGCTGCGAACCCTGGTGGGCGCCCGGCGGATCGTGGAGATGCCGCTGGGTGAGCAGCTACCGCGGATCTGCTGACCCTTGTTCGAGCGAAGGGGACGGGCCCCTGATCCGCCGGCCCGGGGGCGAGCGGCAGATTCCGTCCGGCCGTGCGACCGTCCGCCATCCCGGCATCTCGGGGACGGCCGGACGAGGGCTGAGTGGAATCGGCGAAGCCCGGTGCGACCAGCCGCGGACGGCCCGCAGATCTCGTAGCTCTCGTAGGCCTCGTACGGCACTTCCCGCGGAGCGCCTGGGCGTCAGCCGGTCCTGCGACCCCACTGCTGACCGAACTGGGCCCACTCCCTGTCCCACTGCTCCATGCGTCGGCGGTCGAGGCGTCCGCGCACAACCCATCCGACGGACAGTACGGCCGCGCCGGCGCCCACTGCGGTCGTCGTGCCGAGCGCTACGACCTGAAACTCGGCTTCCGCACTGGGCACGGGCGCGGGCACCAGCTTGCCGTTTCGGTCCAGCCACACCTGCGTCCTGGCTCCGGTCTTCTCACCGGGGTCGACCCGGGCCAGGCTCGTCCGGATCGAACCATCCGCCGCTGTCCAGCGCACCTTGGCCCACACCTGGTCGCCGGCTCCGGCAAGCTGGGACGTGGCCACGGGAGCGTCCTGGGTGAGCACGGCCGGGACGGCGTGCCGCTCGGCTCGTCGGCTGTCCAGGTTCTGCTCCACCGCGTGGGCGGTCGCCGTGCCCGCAGCGGTGCCGGCGGCGGCCGCGAGGCACCAGGCCCCGAGCAGCAGCCAGGCCCCGACTACATCGCTGCGGCGCCTGAGCGGGTTGCGCCGCCAACGCCACAACCGTACCTTCGCCGCCCTCCCGCGACATGTCCGCGCCATCGTTCGGCACCCCCTCTGCTCTCACCGTGGCACAGTCGGCCTGAACACCTTCCGCTTCGAAACTCTCAGCCCGGCCACGGAGACGGGATGGGCCGACCGGGCTCCCTCGGTGGGACCTCCGGGTCCGTTTTCCCGCGTCCACGCATCCTGCGGGCGCCGTTCAGCGTCCTGTCGATGCCGTGGTCGTCATCGCCCTGCCGGGACGGCTCCTGAGGAGCACTGCGGCAGGCGGGCGACGCGGCGTGGTCCAGGTGCGCGCGGGGTGGCCGAGGCGCACAATCAACTGCGGGAAGTGGTCTCCGATGAGCTTCGCCTGCAACTCCGCGCGCAGCTCGGGCAGTTCGAGGGGCTGGGTGTGAAAGGCCGCCATGACCCGATGGGCCGCCGCATACAGCAGCACCCGCTGGAGCGCCTGGCCGGCCCGGAGCCAGTCCAGCCGGGTGTCGTGCGCAGTCGTCAGTACGGCGACGGTGCCCGTCCTCGGAGACCAGCGCCGAGGCCGGGAGTCACACCCTCCTGCGAGGCCCGTGTAGTCGCGTCCGGCGAGGAGCTCGCGGACCGGGTGGCGGTGGCACGCCTCGGCCGGCACCCGCTCCAGCCACGACCGCCGGGCGGCCCCCGAGTAGCCGGTCACCTCCGCGACATGACCGGCATCGGCACGGTGCACCGCTTCCGCCACCCGCACCGTCTCCGCGAGCAGTCTCAGCTGCTCCGGATGGTCGACGATGTGCAGCAGGGCGCCCTCGGCACGGGCGTGGTCGCGCAGCTCGTCGATCAGCGACGGCGGCACGGGCTCGGGCTCGAACTGCCCTCGGTGCGTATGCCGGTGGGCCATGGCGTGCTCCATCAGCATCACCTCACGGGTGGCCGCAAGGAACGCGCCCCAGCCGACGCGGGCCAGGAACGCCGGGTTCCCGGGGTCCGGCAGCAGGGACACGGCCGGCCGGAAGCCGAGATGCCGTACCGCGACCCGGGTGTTGAACAGCGCGGCCCCGCAGCTGATCGCCATCTCCCGGCCGCCGGGATCGGTCAGGGGCAGCCGTCGCCCGGCGTCGGCGTGCACCTCGAATCCGAAGCTCTCGTCATCGGCGACGAACAGCCAGGGCTGGGTGTTGTGCGGCGAAGGCGCAAAGGCGGCGGCGCGGGCGAGGTGGAAGGCCGCGTGGCTGGGACTCTCGTACGACACGGACATGGTGTTCCGCCCTTCGTGAACCATCTGCCCCCAGCGTCCGTGGCCCGCAGGACCCCGAGGTAGGGGCCGACCGTCCCCCGCTCCGGTCTGTGCGGCCCCAGTGCCGGGCACCATGCGCGCGTGCATGCTGGACCTGCGGCGCTTCGTCGACACCGCGGCCGTAAGGCGGACCGGCTTCGGGTGAGGCCCAGGAGGCAGGATGAGTGCGCGTCTCGTGTGGAGCAGGACGGACTCCCTGCTGTTCCTGGTGACCGCGGCGGCACTCGCCGCCGGTTCACTGGCCTGGCTGGCGGATGCCCCTGGTGTGGCGGACCTGTTCTGGGCCGCGGGGACGGTGGCGGCCGTGGTACCGGCGGTGGTCTGGATCCTGCGCGCCCTGCACCGCGGCCACGCGGGCGTCGATGTGATCGCCGTACTGGCTCTGGCCGGCACACTCGCCGTACGGGAGTACCTGGCCGGATCCCTGATCGCCCTGATGCTGGCCACCGGCCGGACACTGGAGGCGGCCGCGCAGCGCCGGGCCTCGCGCGACCTGAGCGCACTGCTGCGGCACGCGCCGCGGTCGGCCCGTCGGCGCACCGGGTCCGAGGTGCGCACGGTACCCCTGGCCGAGGTCTCCGTGGACGACCTGCTGGTGGTCGGGCCGGGTGACGTGGTCCCGGTGAACGGCCGGGTCAGCGCGGACACGGCTCTTCTGGACGAATCGGCGCTCACCGGTGAGTCGCTCCCCGTCGAACACGTTCATGGCGAGCTGGTGCGCAGCGGTGCCGTCAACACGGGCGGTGCCTTCGAGCTGCGGGCCACGGCCACCGAGCAGGACAGCGCGTACGCGGAGATCGTCCGGCTCGCCCGCCAGGCGGGGGCCGAGACCGCCCCCGTGGTGCGCCTCGCCGACCGGTACGCCGCCTGGTTCGTGCCCCTGTCCCTGGTCGTGGCGGGTCTCGCCTGGCTGGTCGGCGGGTCGGCCACATCGGCCGTCGCGGTCCTGGTCGTCGCCACTCCCTGCCCACTGCTGCTCGCCGCTCCGGTGGCGATCGTCTCCGGGCTCTCGCGGGCGGCCCGCCGCGGCGTGGTGATCCGGGACGGCGGCGCCCTGGAGACACTGGGCCGGGCGCGCACCCTCGTTCTGGACAAGACGGGCACGCTCACGACGGGCCGCCCGCGCGTGGTCGACGTGGCCGCCGCGCCGGGCCGCGAGACGGCCGAGGTGCTGCGGCAGGCCGCCTCCGTCGACCAGCTCTCCCCGCACGTCCTGGCCCAGGCCCTCGTCGACGAAGCCCACCGGCGCGGTCTGGAGCTGTCCCTGCCGGCGGACGTGCGCGAGGAGCCCGGCCATGGCGCCACGGGAACCTTGGAGGGCCACCGGCTCTCGGTGGGCCGGATCCGCGTCGGGCCGGACAGCCCCGCGTGGGTCCGCGCGGTCGACAACCGGGCGGTCCTGGACGGCGCGTCCGTCGTCTGGTTGACCGCCGACGGCACGGTCGCCGGAGCCGTCCTGCTGCGCGACCCACTGCGCCCCGACGCCCCCAGGACGCTGCGGCGCCTGCGCTCGGCCGGCGTCCAGCGGCTCCTGATGGTCACCGGGGACCGCGCCGAACCCGCCCGCGAGGTCGCCACCGTCCTCGGCCTCGACGCCGTGCACACCGGACAGAGCCCCGCCGACAAGGTCACGGCGGTGCGCACCGAACGCGACCACGCCGTCACCGTCATGATCGGCGACGGCGTCAACGACGCACCGGCGCTCGCCACCGCCGACATCGGCGTCGCCATGGGTGCCCGCGGCTCGACCGCCTCCTCGGAGGCCGCCGACATCGTGCTCACCACGGACCGCGTGGACCGCCTCGCCGACGCGATGGGCATCGCCGTACGCTCCCGGCACATCGCGGTCCAGAGCGCGCTGGGCGGCATGCTGATGTCCCTCGCCGCGATGGTGGCGGCGGCGTTCGGACTGCTGCCTCCGGCGGCCGGAGCCCTGCTCCAAGAAGGTATCGATGTCGCCGTCATCCTCAACGCCCTGCGCGCCCTGCGCACTGACCGCGCCACCCAGCCCGTACTCACGCCCACCGCGGAGGACCTCGTCCACCGGTTCGCCGCCGAGCACGACGACCTTCGTGAGGTGGTGGAGGCGGTGCGCATGGCCGCCGACCGGCTCTCCGGCTCGTCGGAGGAACAGGCGAGGGCGGCCGTCGAGCACGTACACCGTCTGCTGACCGACCGGCTGCTGCCCCACGAGCACGCCGAGGAGCATCAGCTCTATCCCGCGCTCGCCGACTCCCTCGGCGGACCCGAGACCACGGCCACGATGAGCAGAGCCCACGCCGAGATCGACCGCCTCGCCGGACGCATCGCCACCCACCTCACCCTCACCGACGCCGAAGGCCGGCTACGGCCGGAGAACCTCGACGACCTGCGGGCCTGCCTGTACGGGCTGTACAGCGTCCTGCGCCTGCACTTCACGCAGGAGGAGGAGAACTACTTCTCGCTGGCGCCGTGAGGCGATGCCACGGTGAACACGAGTGAACCGCATACGAACCGAATGCGGGCGAACGGCGAAACACGGCGCGGCAAGCGGTTTCCCGCCCGCCGCATCCGTATCCTCCTCCTCGCCTCCCCGTCAGTTCGTCTCCCCCGGCGTGCCCGCGAGCTCGGTCGCGATGCGCCCCGCCCACTCCTCGATCGCGGTGAAGTCCCGGAAGTCCCCGCCCTTGCCATTGCGGAGGCTCATCCGTGCAACCCATCCCTTCGCGCCCTCCTCCAGGCAGCCTCCAAATGTGACGTGCTCCCTGATGTCGAGCCGGTCCATGGCCTTCTTCACCCCGGGCGCGGGCGGAATGTCCCGCTCCGAAGCCGAGGCGTCGAGCGGACCGCTGCTGAAGGACCACACCGGTCGTTCGGCCAGTGCATGTCGATGACGGCGGACGAACCGGCGGGCGTGCTTCTGCCAACGCCCGGCGTACAGTCCACCTCCGACCACCACGGCGTCGTACGACGCGATGCTCGCCACTGACTGGGCGGGCAGCGCCTCGGCCGTCAGTCCCTCCTTGCTCAGCACCTCGGCGATGGCCTCGGCGATCCGCCCGGTCGATCCGTTCGTCGTCCCGTAGGCGACCAACACGCTTTTGGGCATGTCGTTCCGCCTCCTCTCACAGTTTGTGCAGCCAGTCGTCCGCGACGCCGTGCAGCGCCTGTTCGTCGGGCTGGATACGGGAGTCGTCCAGCCGGTAGGTGAGCTTGTCGACCACCCCGACCACGCCGTCGATCTGACGCGTCATGGAAACGGCGATCTCCGTCTCACTCTTGCGCTCCGTGTGCCCTGAGAGCCTGACCACGCCCTCCACCACGGAGACGTCGAACGTCTGGGGTGCCAACCACAGCGTGCGGACCAGTACTTCCTCGATCACCTCCTGACGGATCTCCTTGTCCGGCCGCAGGAAGACCTGGAGCAGGTCGCGCCGAGTGACGATGCCGACGAGCCGCTCCTCCTCGTCCACCACGGGCAGCCGTTCCACACACCGCTGGGCCATGGTCCGGGCGGCCTCGACGATCGTGACATCGGCGCGCACAGTGACGGGTGGTTCGGTCATCAACTGTCCCGCGGTGCGGGCCTGTGCCTTCGCGGCCTGCTTCCTGGCACTGCGCGTCAGGTCGGCAAGCCGGAAGCGGCGCTTCGGCTCATAGGGGTCGGGAGTTTTGGCCTGCCGGACCATCAGGTCCGTCTCGGAGATGACCCCGATGACCTTCTTGTTCTCGCCCACGACCGGGAGCCCGCTGATCCGGTGCTCGGCCAGCAGCCGCGCCACCTCCTTGAACGGAGTGCCGTACTCGGCGCGGACGACCTCCTCGGTCATCACGGAGCCGACCTTGTTGTGCTTCATGTCTGTTCCCTCCTCAACGGAGCCGACGCGGATACGCGTCATAGGGCCTGCGCGGCGGGACCCAGGTGGCCACCGTTGTGCATACCCATGGCGGGCCGTCCGCGAGCTCACCGTGGACGGTGGGCCGGCTGAACAGGTCGTCCGTCATGGCCGCTCGCCTCCCACCCTGTCGGCACCTTGAGCATCCAGCGGGCCGGAAGGCGGTTCCATGGGCTGTCCGGGCCGGTCCGAGGGCCAGTCGGCCCCAAGTCCTGGGCACCGTCGTCCTGGGCGCGGCCGCCCTTGCCCATCCCGCCGCGTGCGCGTTGGGGGGGGGGGGGGGGGGGAGG
>NZ_JBQQCG010000088.1:0-49615 GCF_052245575.1 Streptomyces sp. 2A115
CGCACCGTCCGCGGCCGTCCCCTCGACGGCAAGCGACACGCCGCCCACCGTCTCGAGAGAGTGAGCCTTCTGGATCGTCATCAGGTGTCCCTTCTGGTGAAGTTCCCACCTAATTCATGACACTCCCTTCGGCCCCGGGTCCGTGTGGTCGGTGCCCGGTACTTCGTAGTGCGCGATGATGTGCGAGCGGTCCCTGGGGATCCCGTACTTGGCGCAGATCGCCGCGGTCAGCCGCGCCGACCCCTCGTACATGGCGCTGGTGAAGTACGCGGGCTTGTCCACCCAGCCCTCGTGCTCGATGCCGATGCCGCGCGTGTTGTAGGTCCAGTTGCCCGCGTGCCAGGCGATGTCGCGCTCGCGCACCATCTGTGCGACGTGGCCGTCGGCCGACCGGACGACGTAATGCGCGGAGACCTGCTTCTTCGGGTTCTGGAAGATGGCCAGGGTGTTCCGGTAGGTCGCCTGCGTCATGTGAATGATCACCAAGTCGACGGGGTGGCTCGTCGGGCGATTGGCCGCCGTGTAGTTGGCCGTGTTCGCCGGGAACCATTCCGCTTGCGGGTAGTCGAAGGCCTGGGGTTTCGCGCCGGCTCGGGTGCTCGGGAGTAACGCGGTGGAGAGCGTGGCGAGGGCCGCACTCTGGAGCAGGCGTCGCCTGCTGGGAAGGCTGGGCAGACCGGGAAGGGCTGCGGGCAGGAACTTGGGTCGGTCCAGCTTGGCTCGGTTCATCAGGAAGCGCCTCTCGGTGAGGGGTGGTGAGTGGTGTCGTGCTGCGGTGGAGCGGTGGAGAGGTGGAGAGGTGGAACGGTGGTGAATGAGTACGTGCGGGAGCGATGCCAGTGGCCACGGCGGTTTGGCTCAACGTCCCAGCGCCACCGCCGCTTCGCGCAACCGCGCGTGCAGCCCGCGGTGCGTCTCGCGCTCCGGCAGCCACTTCTTGCGGAGCTTGGCCACGCACGTGTAGTTGGTGTCGCATACGTTGGCGAGCGGCGACTCGACGGCCTGGGTCGCGAACTGGTAGGCGTCCAGCTCGCTGAACCCGTAGTCGCGCACCAGCCACTGCACCAGGTCGAGTTGGGATATCCGGAACGCGTCCTCCAAGGGACGTGCCGAACCGGTCGAGATGATGTGCGTGTCGGACTCGATGCGGGGCCACGGCGTGGCGATCCCCTTGAGCAACTCGACGATTACGACAGTGTTCATCGCACACTCGACGGCCACCCCGCAGGTCTCGCCTTCGCCCTGTCGAGCGTGCCCGTCACCGAGGCTCAGCTGCGCGCCTTCGACGTTCACTCCGAGGAAGCACGTGACACCGGCCCGCATCTCGGGCGTGTCCATGTTCCCGCCGTGCGCGTCCGGCACCAGAGCGGAGCGCACCTCCAGGTTGGCGGGCGCCACGCCCACAGTTCCGTGCATCGGGTCCATCGGCAGCTCGATCTGGATGTCGCTGTCGCGCGCGCTGAACAACGCGGTGCGGCGCGCCCGGTCGAGCTGCCAGATCCACACGGTCTCCGGCAACGGCGGCTGAAGTGTGGCCGTGGTGTGCGTGGAGGTAAGGGCCCCGAACAGCGGGACCGTTGTCGACGCCGCCCAGTCCCGTGCCGGTTCGATCGACACGAAGTGCACCGCGACCGTGTCGCCCGGCTCCGCGCCTTCCACATGGAACGGTCCCGTCTGCGGGTTGAGAAACGGAAACTCGCACACCTCTGACACCAGGTCCTTCTCCGACCGCACCCGCCCGGCGAAGCAGTCCTCTGTGTAAAGGTCGAGGACCGTGCCCGGCGCGATACGCGCCACGGGCGGCGCGCCGCCGAACGTCCACGCGTACTCGCCGGGTTCGGGCCGCACGGTCAGGATCCGCGGGTCACTCATGGTTGTGTAGCTCCGTTCTAGCGAAGGCTGGGGGAAGGGGTCTCGTCGAGGTGGACACGGCACGGGCTGTCTCGGCCATGCGCTCCGGATGGCGTCGCGACAGCATCACGAGCACCACGACCCCGGCCAGCATCAAGGCCCCGGCGATCGGACCCGCATACGGCACCGGCGCCGTCACTTCGGCCGAGTCCGCGGCGGACAGCTGCCGTGCCGGCTCGACCACGGACGATGCGGTGAGCAGGCATGCCACCAGCGCCATCAGCAGGGACAGCGGCAGGCTGCCGCCCGCGAAGACCGTGCTCGACGGAATGGACGCTGCACCCGCTGCGGCGGGCGCCATCGCAGTGATCCTCTGGAACAGGACCTCGCGCAGCTCGACTGCCTTGTGCCGTAGTCCTGGACCTGCGGTCTCCCCCGACATGTGAATCCCCCGATTCCCCGTGCTCGGACGCGCCTTCGTCTGCCCGATGGCAGCGTCTCGCGTGAATCACGGTACGGCTCTTGCCGGTTGGCGAGGAAGAGCGTGGCCTGGTCCGTGGAGAACCCCAGGACTGTGGACAACTCGGTCACTCGTAAGGGGGATTGAGGCGTGAGGATCCAGCGAGAAGAGCCCTGTGAAGAGCCGTGGGACGACCCACGCGGCCGGTAAGAGCGGGCCCGAGACCTATGCCCCGCCGCCCACCGCCGCCGGATCGTCCAGCACGGCTCGCACGACCGAGTGCGCCGCGCCCAGCAACGGGCCCTCTGGGCCGAGCCGGGAGACGGACACCGCGCAGGCGGGACCGGCCGTCCGCCGCGCCAACTCCCGTTCCAGCGATGGCAGTAGCCAGGGCGCTAGTCCGGACAGCGCCCCGCCCAGCACGACGACCTCCGGGTCCAGCAGGTTCACGGCACCGGTCAGCGCGATGCCCAGCGCGGTTCCGGCGTCGCGCAGGGCCCGCCGTACGTCCTTGTCACCCTGAGCGGCGCGCTCTGCCAGCAACCCGACGCGGTCCTCACCCAGTTCCAGGCCGGCCGCGCGCAGCACGGCCTCCTCGCCCGCGTACTGCTCCAGACAACCCCGTCCGCCGCAGGCACAGGCAGGACCCTCGGGACGTACCGGCACGTGCCCCAACTCTCCCGCGAACCCGCGCGTCCCCCGCAGGAGCCGCCCGTCCACGACCACCGCCCCGCCGATGCCGATCTCGGCGGAGACATGCAGGAAGTCGCGCGGAGCCTGCTCGTTGAGCCAGAGTTCGGCGAGACCACCGAAGTTCGCCTCGTTGTCGACCGTCAGCGGCAGTTCGCCCGGCAGCAGAGCGCCGAGATCCGTGTCGTGCCAGTCGAGGTTGGGGGCGCGCACCACGGTCCGGGCATCGCGCGCCACCAGGCCGGGTACGGCGACGGCGAGACCCGCGGGCCACAGGCCCGCACGGTCGGCCTCGGCGACGACCTGCCGTATCAGCTCGGTCAGTTCTCGCAGCACCGGCTCGGGCGACCGGCCGCGGTTGGTGCCGTGCCGCATCGCCCGCGCCCGCACCTCGCCGCGCAGATCGACCGCGCACACGGCGAGATGGTCGACGCCCACCTCCGCGCCGATCCCCGCGGGGCCGCGCCCGCTGAGGGCCAGCGCCGAACCGGGCCGCCCCACCCGCCCCGGCCGCTCGGGACCCAGTTCTTCGAGGAGTCCGGAACGGATCAGCTCGTCCACGAGGGTCGAGACGGCCGCCCGGGTCAGCCCGATGTGTGAGGCGACCGCGGCGCGGGACAGCGGTCCCTCGGCGTTCACGGTGTGCATCACCCGCGACAGGTTGCGGCGCCGCATGCCCTGTTGGGTGTCGGGCAGGCGACGGCCGGGACTGCTGGGATGGGCCTCGTGCAGGGGTGCGGTCATGCCTCCGTCAGTCCTCGTTCGGGCGGTGCCCCTCAGGGCTGTCCTGGCCAGTGTGCGCCGACGCCACAAGAGGCGGAGCGGAGGTCACTGACCAGTCTCTCATCGGGCGCTGATCAAACTCTTAGCGGTGATCTGCCTCTCGCTCCAGCAGCGGAGCGGCGTCGGAGAGTACCGCGGCGATCCGCGCGAGCGCCGCTTCGTCCCGCTCCACAGCATCAAGCACCGGCCCGCGTGCCGTGTCCCAGCGACGGGCCACCGCTGCCGGGTCCTCGCCGGTCAGCAGGCCCGCGGCCTGCGCGGCGGCGCCGAGCGCCACCAGCTCCTTGGCCTCGGGCACCTGAACGGGACGCCCCGACAGCCGTCGCACGGTCTGCTGCCAGGCTGTTCCGCGGGCGCCTCCGCCGATGAGCAGCAGCGGCGCAGAGCGGTCCGCGTCTTCGTCGAGCACCAGGTCGAGGGCGCCGAGCAGCGAGTGGACCGCGCCGTCGTACGCGGCCTGGAGCACCTGTCCGCGTGTCGTGTCGTGCCGCAGCCCGTGGAGCAGGCCCGAGGCGTGCGGCAGGTCCGGGGTGCGCTCGCCGTCCAAATAGGGGAGCAGCGTCACGCTCGTGCCCGGCTCGACAGCCTCGCGGTCGATGCCCAGCAGGGTGGCGACGCGGTCCACGGCGAGAGTGCAGTTGAGGGTGCAGGCCAGCGGCAGCCAGTCGCCACGCGCGTCGGCGAAGCCCGCGACCGTGCCGGTCGGGTCCGTGGGGCGCCGCGTCGAGACGGCGTACACCGTGCCCGACGTGCCGAGGCTGAGCACCGGGGTGCCTGAGAGCAGCCCGAGGCCCAGCGCGGCGGCGGCGTTGTCACCGGTGCCGGGGGCGACCAGCGTGCCCTTGGAGAAGGGCAGGCCATGGCGGTCACGGACGGTGCCCGCGACCTCGCCCGGCTGGACCACACGCGGCAGCAGAGCAGGGTCGAGCCCCACGTGCTCGAGGATCCCTGCGTCGTACGACTCGGTGCCGGACGCCCACCACCCCGTACCGGAGACATCGCCGCGGTCGGTCGTGCCTTGCCCGGTGAGGCGCTCGGTGAGGTAGTCGTGCGGCAGACGTACGGCTTTGGTCGCGCGGATGGCCTCCGGTTCGTTCTCGGCCAGCCAGGCCCACTTCGTGACTGTGAAGGAGGGGGCCGGGACGAGTCCGGTGCGCTCGGCCCAGACTTTCGCCCCACCCAGTTCCTCGGTGAGACGGCGGGCCTGCGGCGCCGAACGCACGTCGTTCCACAGCAGTGCCGGGCGTACGGGTTCGCCCTGTGAGTCCAGCGTGACAAGGCCGTGCTGTTGCCCCCCGATCGACACCGCGGCCGCTTCGCGCGCCGCGTCTCCGCACTGGTGCAGCGCCTCGCACAGTGCGTCCCACCACTGCCGTGGATCGCTTTCGCGACCCGCTCCGGAGGAGACGGTGTGCGGCGCCTGGCCGCTCGCCACCACCTCCCCGGTGGCCGCGTCCACGACCAGCGCCTTGGTGGACTGGGTGGACGTGTCCACGCCGACGACGAGCGGACCCTCGGCTGCTGACATCGGACTCTCCCTCTTCCGCGGCTCCGCGGGGTCTGACCTGGTCTTTTTGGGTGTCTGTCGGGGCCGACACGGCCCAGATTTCACCCGTTGCCTCTGTTCGGAGACATCTTGTCTCTTCCCAGAGATGCCTCCGCATACTAATTTGTTAAGTGCCATGACGAAATAGTCGGAGCAAACAAGGAGCCGCGGCATGAACTACCAGCCCACCCCCGAGGACAGGTTCACCTTCGGCTTGTGGACCGTCGGCTGGCAGGGACGGGACCCGTTCGGGGACGCCACCCGGGCCGCCCTGGACCCGGTCGAGTCGGTGCAGCGACTGGCGGAGCTCGGCGCCTACGGAGTGACCTTCCACGACGACGACCTGATCCCCTTCGGATCCTCGGACACCGAGCGCGAGTCGCACATCAAGCGCTTCCGGCAGGCCCTCGACACGACCGGCATGACCGTGCCGATGGCCACCACCAACCTCTTCACCCACCCGGTGTTCAAGGACGGCGCGTTCACCGCCAACGACCGCGACGTGCGCCGTTACGCCCTGCGCAAGACCATCCGCAACATCGACCTGGCGGTCGAGCTGGGCGCGCAGATCTACGTGGCCTGGGGCGGCCGTGAAGGCGCCGAGTCCGGCGCGGCCAAGGACGTACGCGTCGCCCTGGACCGTATGAAGGAGGCCTTCGACCTGCTCGGCGAGTACGTCACCGAGCAGGGCTACGACCTGCGGTTCGCGATCGAGCCGAAGCCCAACGAGCCGCGCGGCGACATCCTCCTGCCCACCGTCGGGCACGCGCTGGCGTTCATCGAGCGCCTTGAGCGGCCCGAGCTGTACGGCGTCAACCCGGAGGTGGGCCACGAGCAGATGGCCGGGCTGAACTTCCCGCACGGCATCGCCCAGGCGTTGTGGGCGGGCAAGCTCTTCCACATCGACCTCAACGGCCAGTCCGGCATCAAGTACGACCAGGACCTGCGCTTCGGCGCCGGCGACCTGCGGGCCGCGTTCTGGCTGGTCGACCTCCTGGAGACGGCCGGCTACGAAGGCCCCAAGCACTTCGACTTCAAGCCGCCGCGCACCGAGGACTACGCCGGCGTGTGGGCCTCGGCC
Organism: Streptomyces sp. 2A115; assembly: GCF_052245575.1. NCBI lineage: Bacteria > Bacillati > Actinomycetota > Actinomycetes > Kitasatosporales > Streptomycetaceae > Streptomyces > Streptomyces sp. 2A115. The sequence goes on from NZ_JBQQCG010000088.1 coordinate 6,412, forward strand.
GCCGGCTGCATGCGCAACTACCTGATCCTGCGCGATCGTACGGCGGCCTTCCGGGCCGACCCCGAGGTCCAGGACGCCCTGCGGGCCTCGCGCCTGGACGAACTGGCCCAGCCCACCGCCGCGGACGGCCTCCAGGCGCTGCTCGCGGACCGTACGGCCTTCGAGGGCTTCGACGCCGAGGCGGCCGCCGCGCGCGGGATGGCGTTCGAGCACCTGGACCAGCTGGCCATGGACCACCTGCTGGGCGCCCGGGGCTGATTCCGACTCCGGTGGGAGAGTCCTGCGCGGAAGGTCTCCGGAATCATGCGATCCACGCCATGAGTCCGTATCAACTTCCGCGCGGGGGTCGCATTGTGACCGGTTCGAGGCGACTCTTGACGGTATGGCCACGCCGCCCTTACCGCCCCAGCCTCCCCGGCCGCCGGACGACACACCGCCTCACGGCGGTGGCGGGTTCGGCCCGCCGCCCGGAGGCTTCGGACCTCCTCCCGGAGGTTACGAACCTCTTCCCGGGAGTTACGGGCCTCCTCCTGGAGGCAACGGCCCGCCATGGCAGGGAGGCGGTGGAGGCTGGCAGCCACCACCTCCTCCCGGACCGCCGGGCGGCCCGGGACGCCGCCGGAACATGCTCTTCATCCTGCTCGCAGTGCTCGTGGCGATCGGCGCGGTGGCCGCGGTGGTCCTGGTCGCCACCAGCGGTGACGGCTCGTCGGACAAGAACCCGCCCGCGGAGAGCAGCGCGACCACGGGTCGTCTGCCGACGCCGTCGCTGAGCATCCCGTCGGAGGTGCCCAGCCAACTGCCCTCCCTGCCCACCGATGTGCCGTCCAACCTGCCGAGCGATCTGCCCAGCGACCTGGACTCGTTGCTCCCGTCCCTCGCGGGCGACGAGGTGCCGTACTACATGCTGCGAACCGGTGACTGCTTCGACATCGACGACAGTCGGCCCGGCCAGGCCTCGAAGCGTTCGTGCCGCGCGGCACATGACGCCGAAGTCGTGAAGGTGGCCGAGTTGGAAGGCACCTACACGACCGATGCCGCCCTCAAGAAGGCGGCATCGGACCTCTGCGAGAAGCCCCTGGACACCAAGGCGGCCCGGCAGCCCGCCGGCACCGTGCGCGGCACCCTGGTGCAGTATCCGGATCCCTCAGGCTTCGAGATCGGCATAGACAACGTCGCCTGCAGCCTGGCCGCGGACGTCGGGGAGGGGAACCGCAAGCTCACCAAGCCGCTGAAGTGAGCCACGCGCGCGTAGTCGTGTGAAAACGCCGAACGGAGGCCGACGGTCAGATCCCGCGCGGCAGCCGTATGTACGTCACCGTGGTCTCGATACCGCTGTCCAACAAGCGTCCTTGTCCGTCGAACGCCTCCGGGCCGTCCGTCATGCCGAAGTCGTTGTCGTTGATGAGCGCGAGCGTGTCGTGGTCCACGCGCGCGACGCCCTCGATCTTCCCGGGCAGCCCCGACACCTGGCCGAGGTCGACGACCAGCCGCTTGCGCAGCACCGGAACACCCGAGGCAGCGGGGTCGTCGAGCTGCTCAAGGGACGGGGCCGTGGTGTCGTCGTCCCACTTGTCGCCGAGGATGTCCGCCTGTCCGCTCAGCTTCACCACCTGCAACCGGGCAGCCTTGTCGGTGCGCTCCTCGACGAGCAGCCGGTCGCGGCCGACGGCCACTACGGAGGAGATCTTCAGCTCAGCCGGGTCGTCCTCGCTGGGGTCGACCACGTTCACCGGGTCGAACCGGTACGCGTACTCGGCGGTGACGGCCCGCTTCTGCGGCGAGAAGCGCAACAGGCGCGTCGTCAGCGATGCCTCGCCCGCATCCGTGTCGGGTACCGACAGCGGGCTCTGTACGGCCATCACGAGATCCCCGCCCGGCAGTTGGGCGAGCCCTTCGAAACCGCGGTTGACCTTCCGGTGCAGCAGGATGGCGGGCAGTGCCTCGACGACCGGGTAGTCCGTGCCCTTCAGGTTCAGCCCCTCGGGTACGTACCGGGTGAGTACCTTCCCGCGCGCGGAGACGTGGATCAACGAGGGCCCGTACTCGTCCACGAGCCAGAAGCTGCCGTCCTCGGCTCGCACGACGCCCTCGGTGTCCACACCGTTCGGGTTGTACGAGAGCGGCGTCCGCGCGTCGTACGAGTACGGCGCCTCGTCGCGCCCCTCCTGGTTCGGCAGCCCGGTGACGGCCTTCCCGGAGGAGGTGGTGATCGGGATCGCGTCCAGCATCTTCACGGTGTCGCCGGACACCCGGATCTTCACGATCGCCGGGTCGAAACCGGGCACGGGGAACGTGCGGCGCTTCTTGCCGTCCACCTTGATCTGGCCGTTGGGCCCGCGGTCGGTGACTGTCCAGAACTCGCCCTTGCGGCCCGCCGGGTAGATGTCGCTGCCGATGCCACCGAGGTCCACACCCCGGTCGTCGTCCACCGTGCCAGGGAGCAGAGAGTTGCTGAACGTGCCGAGGGGGATGTCGGCGAGCGTCGCGGAACGCGTGACACGCGCGTCCCCCGAGGGCGCACCGACCGCGGTACCCGACACCGCCAGGGCGGCCAGCACGGCGAGCGGCAAGCCCGCGGCGACGGAACGGTGGACGCGGCGCTGACCGGCGGCATTCGGGGACATCGGGGCCTCCTGGGGCACAAGTTCAGTGACAGGGGCCAGATTTCGCCTCCTCGCCGAACGCCGTACGGCCGGTGGGTGAACGCCGAGCGTCCACCCCTCATCCGCTGGGCGGTGCCGCCGCTGTCCGCGCCCTTCAGCTCAGTGTCATTCCTGCCCTTCCGCCAGGCCGAGCGCCGTCGCCGGGTCCTGGGACGCCGGACCCGCGGGAACCCAGCGCCCCCGCTCCTTGCGGTACGGCCACCAGCGGCCGTCCGTCCCCAGACGCACCTGTGCCCGCCCGCCGACGACGGTCCAGCGGTTGCGGGACGCGCGCAGTGGCGGCCGCTCGTCCTCCTCCCAGGCCGACTCCAGAGCGGCACGCGCGCGCGTGAGCGTTTCCGCCTCCACCGCCCACTCCGCCTCCAGCACGTCGAGCGCGGGCACACCCCCGTAGTCCCAGGCGCGGACGGCGAGCGCCAGCCCTTCACGGTCCCGGCCCGACCCCTCCGCGAGCCGGGCGGCCACCGAAGCCTCCGGAACACCCGAGGCGAGCCGGACGGCGTCCTGCGAGAGCGTCAACTGGGCCTCGGCGGACTGCTGTTCGTGTCCGGTTCTGAGCGCCTCGGCGAGCAGGCGGTGCGCCTCGCGGGCGGCCTGCGTCGCCAAGAACTCCAGCGCGGCCGGATCGACCCCGGGCGCGGGATCGGTCTCCGTGTCCAGAGACGGCGGCAGTCCCGGCTCTGCGGGCACAGGAGGCGCGGGGGGCAGCGGCGGCAGGATGTCCCCGGCCGCGTACGCCTCGGCGGCGTCCACGCCCTCGTACGCCTGCTGCCGCGCGGGAGCAGCCTCGGTCCGAGGGACGCTGCGTCCTTGCAACTCGTCCAGCAGCTCGCGCTCGCCGCGACCGCGCATGAGGAGCAGCACGAACGGATCCTGGTCCAGCAGCCGTGCCACCTGGTAGCACAGCGCCGCGGTGTGACCGCAGTGGTCCCACGCGCCACAGCCGCACTCCGCCTCCAGATCCCCCAGGCCCGGCAGGAGTTCGACACCGGCGGCCGCCGCGTCCTCGACCAGATGCGGCGGCATCTCGCGGTCGAGCAGCGCCGCGATGTGCCCGGCCCGCTCGACGGCCATGCCCAGGAAGCGGTCCCACTGCCCCTCGGACAGTTCCTGGAGCAGGACGTCGGCGCGGTGCGAGGTGCGGTCGCGGTCCTGGACCACCGCGGTGATGCGCCCCGGACGCACCGACACGGCGCCCACGGCTCCCGCCCGCGCGAGCCCGCGGCCCGTCTTCACCTGCTCCGAGTCCAGCGCGGCGTCCTCCAGCGCCTTCAGCCAGGCCTGCCCCCACCACGTCTGTGCGAAGCCCCGCCCGTGCGCGGGCGGCAGGGCGGCGAAGGTGCGCTCCGGCGTGTTGTCGTACGGGTCGCTCATCGAGTGCCTCCTCGCAGTTCCACCAGGTTGGCCAGTTCGGAGTCGGTCAGTTCGGTGAGGGCCGACTCCCCGGAGCCGAGCACCGCGTCGGCCAGCGCCCGCTTGCGCAGCAGCATGTCCGCGATGCGGTCCTCGATCGTCCCCTCGGCGATCAGCCGGTGCACCTGCACCGGCCGGGTCTGGCCGATGCGGTACGCGCGGTCGGTGGCCTGCGCCTCGACGGCCGGGTTCCACCAGCGGTCGTAGTGCACGACGTGTTCGGCGCGTGTCAGATTCAGGCCCGTGCCCGCCGCCTTCAACGACAGCAAGAAGACGGGCACTTGGCCCTCCTGGAAGCGCTGCACCATGGCCTCACGCTTGGGGACGGGCGTACCTCCGTGCAGGAACTGCGAGTTCACGCCGCGCGTGCTCAGGTGCCGCTCGATGAGGCGGGCCATCCGCACGTACTGCGTGAAGACCAGAACGCATGCCCCCTCGGAGAGGATGGTGTCGAGCAACTCGTCCAGCAGCTCCAGCTTCCCGGAGCGCCCCGCGATCTTCGGCCTGTCCTCCTTGAGGAACTGCGCCGGGTGGTTGCAGATCTGCTTCAGCCCGGTGAGCAGCTTCACGATCAGCCCGCGCCGCGCCATGCTGTCGGCGCCCGAGATCTCCGCGAGGGTCTCGCGGACCACCGCCTCGTACAGACCCGCTTGCTCCTTGGTGAGTGAGACGGCTCGGTCGGTCTCGGTCTTCGGCGGCAGCTCGGGTGCGATGCCCGGGTCCGATTTGCGGCGGCGCAGCAGGAACGGCCGCACGAGCTGGGCGAGCCGCTCCGCCGCCCCCGGATCCTGCCCGCCCTCGACGGCCTGCGCGTACCGGGTGCGGAACGTGCCGAGCCTGCCCAGCAGCCCTGGTGTCGTCCAGTCGAGAATCGCCCACAGCTCGGAGAGGTTGTTCTCCACCGGAGTTCCGGTGAGCGCCACGCGTGCGCGTGCCCCGATCGTCCGCAACTGCCGGGCCGTGTCGGAGTACGGGTTCTTCACGTGCTGTGCCTCGTCGGCGACGACGATGCCCCACGAGGCTTCGGCCAGTCGCGGCGCGTCGAGCCGCATCGTTCCGTATGTCGTGAGCACGAACTCGCTGTCTGCCAGCCCCTCCAGGCTCCGTCGCGGGCCGTGGAAGCGGCGGACCGGAGTGCCCGGAGCGAACCTCTCGATCTCACGCTGCCAGTTGCCCATCAGCGACGTCGGACAGACGACCAGCGTGGGGCCCGCGGCCGACTCGTCGGTCTGCCGGTGCAGATGCAGGGCGATCAGCGTGATCGTCTTGCCCAGACCCATGTCGTCCGCGAGACAGCCGCCAAGCCCCAAGGAGGTCATCCGGGCCAGCCAGTTGAGTCCGCGCAGCTGGTAGTCGCGCAGTGTCGCGGTGAGCGCGGCGGGCTGCCCGACCGGCTCCTGCCCCTCCGGGTCCGAGAGCCGCTCCCGCAGCGTCGCCAGCCACCCCGTGGGCCGCACGTCCACCCGGCGGCCGTCGACCTCCGTGGAACCCGCCAGAGCGGCACTCAGCGCGTCGATGGGCGTGACCTTGCGGTCCTGCTGGTCACGGGCGCGGCGCACCTCCTGTGGGTCGACGAGCACCCATTGGTCACGCAGCCGCACCATGGGGCGGTTCGCCTCGGCGAGCCGGTCCAGCTCCTGTCGCGTCAGTTGCTGATCACCCAGCGCAAACCACCAGTTGAAGGCCAGCAGCGCGTCGGCGGACAGGAACGGCGGTGCGTCGGACGGCAGCTTGCCGGGGCCCCGCTCTTCGTCAGGCGGGCCGATGACCGCGCGGGCTGTCAGCTTGCGCGCCAGTTCCTTGGGCCAGCGCACCTCCACACCGGTGGCCGTGAGCCATCGGGCGCCCTCGCCGAGGAGTTCGGCGACCTCTTCGTCGGCGAGTTCGATCGAGTCGGGCGCGGTCGCCGAGAGCAGGGGAGTGAGCGGAGCCCAGGCCCGCGCGGCTCGGCGCAACGCGAGCAGCGCGTCCATCCGCGCGCGTGGACCGAAGGCGGGGCTCGATCCACTCCACACCTCGGCCGCGTCCGCAACCAGCGTCGGATCGCTGACGCTGTGCAGCTGCAGCACCGCACGGAACGGCAGCCGGGTCTCGTCCGACACGGCTGACGCGAGCCCCGGCACCTCGACCCGCAGCGAGATCCGTACGCCCGCGTCGTGCCCCGCTGCCACGTCGGCGGCCCACGGGCGCTGCTCGGGCACATGCCGCGGCTCCGAAGCGGCGAAGGCAGGACCACCCGCCGCGAGCGTCGCGGCGGGGGAGCGGGGCAGTGTGTCGGCGACCGCGTCGAGGAAGGCGCGCAGCAGCCACTCCGGGTCGGGCAGACACAGCGGCTCGACGTCGTCGACCGGCGCCGCGTGCGCCTCTGGCGGCATCGCGGCGGCCAGTTCGCGGATCCGCTCCAGATCCGCCGCCCCCAGGGGACCGGCACGCCACGCGTCGTGGTCAGCGGCGCTCAGACCGGGCAACAGCAGCCCCCGCGCGGCGAGCTGGAGCGCGAGAACGGCCGCCGCACCCCAGAACGCGGTCGTCCTGTGCGCCTGTGTGGCAGCGCGCGCACGCGTGAGGACTGGCAGAGCCGCCCGCACCGGCAACAGAACGGCCGGTACGCTCACCAGCTCGACGCCATCCTCAGCGGGCAGGACGACCGTCAGCTCCTCGACGGAGCCGGACCCGACGGCAGGGGGGCCTGAACCGTCGGGCAGCCAGAACGCGACGCTCCCCGTACGGGCCGGATCAGCAGGCACGAACACGGCGCAGCAGCGGGCCAGTTCGGAGATCTCGGAGGCGGTTGCCGCAGGAATCCTCTGCACAGCGATGATGCATTCCTCAAATTTGACTACTGGGGTTCAGGGTCGCCGAGGATACAGCACCCTGACCGCCTGGCGGGTTCGTCGGAGTCGTGACCCCGGTCACCTCGCCCTGGGGGTGTCGTCAGTGCCACCAGCCGACCGGGGGTCCTCCCTCCATGAACACGGGTGGTGGCGCCATGGTCGCGCAAGGTCACTGATCCGTACGTTTCTTCAGGTCAGCCCTTCGGCGAGAGACGGAGACCCACCATGCCCCAGACCGCTGCAGCCGTCGCGGAACACCCTCCAGGGGTATCAAGCGAGTTCACGCCACTCCTGCGGACCGTCAAGAGTCAGGGCCTCCTCGACCGCAGGCAAGGCTGGTACGCGATCACCATCGCGGTCAACGCACTGACCCTGGCCTGCATCGTCGCGGGCGTCGTCCTGATCGGCCACTCCTCGTGGGTGCTGCTCCTGGCCCCCCTGCTCGCCGTGCTGTCCGCCCGTACCGCCTTCATAGGCCACGACGCGGGCCACTCCCAGATCACCGGCAACCGGGCCGTGAGCCGCCTGATCGGGCTCATTCACGGCAATCTGCTGCTCGGGATGAGCTATTCATGGTGGAACCAGAAGCACAACCGCCACCACGCCAACCCCAATCACATCGACAAGGACCCCGATGTCGCCGCCGACGTCCTGGTCTTCACCAGCGAACAGGCCACGGGGCGCGTCGGCTTCCGGCGCTGGATCACACGCAACCAGGCCTGGCTCTTCTTCCCGCTCACTCTCCTCGAAGGCGTCGCGCTGAAGGTCCACGGCTTCCAGGATCTGCGTCGGCAGCCTCCCCGTGAGCGCGTGGTGGAGGCAATACTGCTGGTGGCGCATGTCGGCGCGTACGTGACGCTGCTGCTCACCTCCATGCCCCTCGGCACGGCCCTCGCCTTCGCCGCGCTCCATCAGGCGCTCTTCGGCCTGCACCTGGGCATGGCCTTCGCGCCGAACCACAAGGGCATGGAGATGCCCGACCCCCAGGGCGAGGGGTGGGGTCATCTGCGTCGCCAGGTGCTTACCTCCCGCAACATCCGCGGTAGCGCCGTGACCGACTGGTTCCTCGGTGGCCTCAACTACCAGGTGGAGCATCACCTGTTCCCGAGTATGCCCCGCCCTCATCTCCGACTGGCCCAGCCCCTGGTGCGCGCACACTGTCGAGAGTTGGGTATCCCATACATGGAGACGGGACTCGTAGACTCCTACCGTCAGGCCCTTCGGCACATGCACGAGGTCGGGGAGCCCCTCAGGGTCGAGTAGGGGTCGCGCTCAGGGTCGTATCAGGGGCATGGCCTGGAACCGCGGGGAGCACGGACCCGTTCTCAAGACAGAGAGCGGCAGTGGCCGCGAAGGAGGCGACGCACATGTCGAAGAACGCGAAGATCGCCGCAGGGGGTGTGGCGGCCGGCATCATCCTGCTCATCTGGCTGCCCTGGTGGGCCGCCCTCCTGATCGTCCTGGGAGTTCCGGCGGCAGCGTATCTGACGCTGGACCCCTCACAGCGGCGCAGGCTGCGCCGTGTCACGCGCAAGGAGATCGGTCGCTGAGGCTCCATCGATCCGGTCAGGTCCCTTTCAGAGCAGGGGAGTTGACCACGTCGCCGCTCGTGGGCCTGCCGACGGTACGGTCCGCGGGCGGCTGCACGCCCGCTCCAGCCATGCGCACGAGCCCGTGGAAAGCCGACCGGCAGCACGGGAGGCTCGCCTACGGCTGCTCCGGATCCGTGTCGTAGAGGCCATCGACATGCGCCCCGCCCCGACCGTGTGGGTAGCACGGGTTCGCCCCGGCCGTCCTGATCCCGCCGGATTCAGCTCGGGCGTACGGCCATCTTGTCCAGCGCCTCCAGCAGACCGGGCAGCTCGGGCCCACGACCGACCGGAAGAATCTCCCCGGGCTTCTCGTCGAGCAGCACGAAGGCGATGTCGTCGGTCCTGGCCACCATCGACCAGCCCGGCCCGTCGGCCCGTAGGGTGCGTGCGTCACCCGGTGCGAAGGAGGAGCGCACTCGGCCCAGGGGTGGTGGCGTGTCCACGTACGCGCGCACTTCCGCGAGCACGCGTCGGACGCTGCCGCGAGGCAGGCTCCCGGTGTCGTCGCCTTCATCGGAACCGTCACTCCGCGCCGCGTCCTCGGAGGACGCTTCAGCGTCCGGATCGACGAACTCCTCGTCGTTGATCTGCTCCCGCCAGGCCGCCCACTGGAGCGCGATCTCGTCGGCACCGAGCCGTCGCTGCGCCGGACCCCAGCCGGACGTGTCCGGCGGGGACAGCGGCGCCTGTTCCGCGATTTCGGGTGGGGGATCGTGCGGGGCCGGTACGCCGGGTGCCGCGACGGCGAGGGCGAGCGGCCACCCCGGGAGCGCCGCGACCATCGTGCGCTCGTCGGGCGACAGGTCGTACTCCATGCCGCAGTCCCAGGACGCGATGGCGACGGCGACCAGCGAGACGTCGTCGACGACGACCGTCCACCGCGCCCCGTCCCCGTCCTGGCCGAGCACCAGACCGTACCCGTCGGTCACCGGCACGAGACCGAGCGCCGAGCAGGCTTCCGGGTAGTCGTCGCCCAGCACGCTGGGGAACTGCGCCGGCGTCAGGAGCACCGCCGTCAGCACATACAGTGCGTCGTCGTCCCCGGTGGCGACGGCCTCATCGTCCGTCCCGGCCATCCCAGCCTCCCCATCGCTACATCTGTCGGCGCACCCTAATGCGCTCCCGCGGCGGTTGTCACGGGTCCGGAACGCGCACGGAGCTGCGGTTATCCCCCTGGACAGGGGCGAAACGACCACCTATCGGGGTCCGGGTCCGCAATCCGGCACGCCGCTGACCTGCCGGCGGGTACGAACGGCTCGTGCCGAGGTCAGGCGACGGGCAGGCCGAGGAGCGTCCGCGCCACCGCCGTGGGCGACTCGTCGCGCTCCCGTGCGAGAGCGATGACGGCCCGACACGCCAGCTCGTTGACCCCGAACGACAGCGCCTCCGGCGACACCCAGGCCGCGGCCTCGTCGATCCCGTCCTGGTCGTCCTCCGCGCATGCCGACACATAGGCCGCGGCCGCCTCGAACAGGTTGTGAGTGCGCTTCACCGGACGACGATCCGTCGGACGATGTTTCTCCTGAGGCCCGACCGGTCGCGGGCGTGAAAAGAACTTCCAGAGTCTGGCCAACAAACCGGACATCACGGCCACCTTCCCCCTGCGCGGTTGCCATTGCTGATCGTTCGCCTGCTGTACTCAACGTAGTGTTGAAGCTTCGACATCAGAAGAGGGACGGTGTCGTGAAGCGTCAATGGCCGCCCGTCGAGGGAGGCGATCGTGGACCGCAGCCAGGCGAAGTCGGCCCTGCTCGCGGCGCGCGATGCCGAGGACCCCGCGACGGAAGGGATTGTCCAACTCCTCGGCCCGCAGCGGGCGATCACCTTCGTAGAAGAAGCTCGCGGCCACGCGGCCTCAGCCCAGACGCTCGGCCAGCGCGAGAAACCGGGCGTCCTCGTCCACGTAGGCCGTCATGCGCCAGCCGGAGCCGGACAGCAGCGGGCGGAGGTTGGCCTCCGCGCGCAGGTCTGCCGGCGTGATCTGCCGACCCTGGCGCGCCGCGAGGGCGGCCCGGCCGATCGGGTGGAAGAGCGCCAGCGTCCCGCCGGGCCGCACGACTCGTGCCAACTCCCGTAGGTTTTCAGCGGGATTTCGGAGATGGGCGATGAGTCCGGCCGCGAAGACGGCGTCGAGGGACTCCGCACGCAGGGGCAGCCCCGCCACATCGGCGAGCAGCAGCTGTCCCAGCCGGTCCCGGCCCGCCCGTACGGCAGCCTTCAGCATGGCCGGGGTCAGGTCCGCGCCGAGAACCACCCCGGAGGGCCCCACGGCGTCTCTGAGGGGCGGCAGGGCCCGTCCCGTGCCGCAGCCCGCGTCGAGCACGCGGTCGCCCGTCCGCAGCCCGAGTTCGGCAACCGCCGCCGCGTACGCAGGATCGTCGTCGGGGAACCGGTCGTCCCAGTCGGCCGCGCGGGCCGTGAAGAACTCCTGGACATGCGTGTGGTCGTCGCTCATGCACAGCATGATCTCGCACCGGCGGCGAGCAGACATGATCGAACGCCGCCGCGAAACGCGAGGCGGTGCACATGTTCGAGCGTGACGCGATCGTTCAGGTGCATCGCTACGCCATATTCCAACAGCTTTCGAAATGCGCCCCCTTCACGCCCCCTGGCCGGGACTAGCGTCCCGGAGCCATGGGACACCTGGACCACGCCACCTTCGGCTGGCTGACCCCCGTACTGTCGTACGCGATGGCCTGTATCGGCGCCGCCCTCGGGCTGCGCTGCACGGTCCGCGCGCTGGCCACCTCGGGACGATCACGCCGCAACTGGCTTCTCACCGCGGCCTCCGCGATCGGCACGGGCATCTGGACGATGCACTTCGTGGCGATGCTCGGCTTCAGCGTGAGCGGCACCGACATCCGCTACGACGTGCCGCTGACCATCGTCAGCCTGGTCGTCGCCATGGTTGTCGTCGGCGCGGGCGTCTTCGCCGTGGGCTACGGCCGCGACCGTGGCCGCGCGCTCTTCCTCGGCGGGCTCACCACCGGGCTGGGCGTCGCGAGCATGCACTACCTGGGCATGGCCGCGCTGCGGCTGCACGGCGACGTGGACTACGACCCGGTGCTCGTCGGGATCTCCGTCGTGATCGCCGTGATCGCGGCGACCGCGGCTCTGTGGGCGGCGCTGAACATCAAGTCGCCGATCGCGGTCGCCGTCGCATCCCTCGTCATGGGCGTGGCGGTGAGCAGCATGCACTACACCGGGATGATCGCGGTCAAAGTGCAGGTCTCTCCTTCCGGCGAGGCACTGCCCGGGGCCACGGCGATGCAGTTCATCTTCCCCCTCGCCGTCGGCCTCGGGTCCTATCTCTTCCTGACAGCGGCGTTCGTCGCGCTGTCCCCGACGGCCGGGGAGCGTGAGGCTTCCGAGTCGGCCCAGCGGCCCGTCGAGAGCGTCGCCCGATAGTGGTGGGCCCGGACCGGCGACCCGGCAGGAGCATCCCCCGAACCACCCCGAGCGAGGAGGCCATGCGTACACCCCGTAAGACCCCTGTGAACGGCTCCCAGCCGCCGACGACCCCGGTCCGAGGCCGCCGGGCGCACGCCGGACCGCCGGCCGAAGAGAACTCGGGCCCAGAAGTATCCGCGGGCACGGTGCAACGTGACGCGCCCACGCGCGAGGCAGGTTGGAGTCTGCGCCCCCGTACCGTGCGGGCGAAGATCGTCTGCCTGTTGATGGTGCCCGTCGGTTCCTTGCTCGCCCTCTGGGCATACGCCACCGTCACCACAGCCCAGGACGTCTCGCGGCTGCGGCAGCTGCAACGCGTGGACTCCCAGGTGCGCGCCCCGGTCGCAGCGGCCGTCGCCGCGCTCCAGGAAGAACGCGCGGCAGCCGTGCGCTACGCGACCAAACCCGCCGCCGACCAGGAGAGCGACCTCAAAAAGCTGGCGGAGCGCACCGACCGGGCGGTGGCGAAGCTACGACTCGGGGATCGCAACACCGTCGCCGACAGCGAAGAGCTCCCCTCAGGAGTGGCCGGGCGCCTCGAAACCTTCGTCGCCGGAGCTGAACAGCTGCGCTCCCTGCGAACCGCGGTACTCGATCGGCGGACCGGCTGGGACGAGGCGTACGGGCGGTACACCAAGACCATTTCGACGGCCTTCGGAGTGGGCGGCGCGCTCACCGGCATTCAGGACGCCGAAATCGGATCCGACGCGCGCGTGCTGCTCGAGTTCTCCCGCGCGGGAGAAGCCCTGGCACAGGAGGACGCGGTGCTGGCCGGCGCCCGACTCGCCGGCACCCTCGACGGGCCGCGGCTGCGGATGTTCACCGGCGCCGTCGACACGCGCAGGCTGCTCACCGAATCCGCCGTCGCCGACCTGCGCGGGCCCGAACGAGCCGCCTGGCAGGACCTCGCGGAGGGGAGCGCGTACGCCGACGTACGCGCCGTCGAGGACAAGGTGCTCGTGACCCGGCCCGGCGGCAAGGCATTGGACGCCGCGCCCGAGGTGAGCTGGAACGCCGCGCACGCGCGCGTGCAGGACGACATGCGGACGATCGAGGCGGACGCCGGCCGCGGTGTCGCGAACCGGGCCGACCCGTTCCGGCGCGGCCTGCTCTCACCGGCCGGTGTCGCGGTCCTCCTGGGACTCGTCGCCGTGGCCACGTCACTCGTGATCTCCGTGCGCATCGGTCGCGGCCTCGTCATCGAGCTGGTGAGCCTGCGCAACAGCGCCCTGGAGATCGCCCGGCACAAACTCCCGCACGCCATGCGGAAGCTGCGCGCCGGGGAGGAGATCGACATCCGTGCCGAGGCTCCGTCCGGGCCTCCCGCGGAGGACGAGACCGGGCAGGTCGTGGAAGCCCTGGGCACCGTGCACCGCGCCGCCCTGCGCGCCGCGGTCGAGCGCGCGGAACTGGCCAGTGGCATCTCCGGAGTCTTCGTCAACCTCGCCCGCCGCAGTCAGGTCCTCGTCCACCGCCAACTGAGCCTGCTGGACAACATGGAGCGCCGGTCCGACGACCCGAACGAGCTCAGCGACCTCTTCCGGCTCGACCACCTCACCACGCGCATGCGGCGCCACGCGGAGAGTCTGATCATCCTCTCCGGAGCCGCCCCGGGCCGGGCTTGGCGCATGCCGGTCTCCCTGACGAACGTGGTCCGCGCGGCCGTCTCCGAAGTCGAGGACTACGCGCGCGTGGAGGTGCGACAACTCCCCGAGACATCGGTCATCGGAGCCGCGGTCGCCGACCTCACGCACCTCCTGGCCGAAATCGTCGAGAACGCCGCCCAGTTCTCGCCGCCTCACACCAGGGTGCGGATCACCGGCGAGCCGGTCGGCAACGGCTACGCCGTGGAGATCGAGGACCGGGGACTCGGCATGGGCAAGGAGACTCTCGCCGAAGCCAACCGCCGCATCGAGCAGTCCGAGGCACTCGACCTGTTCGACAGCGACCGGCTGGGTCTCTTCGTGGTGAGCAGACTCGCCGCGCGGCACGGCATCAAGGTGCACCTGCGGACCTCGCCCTACGGAGGCACCACCGCGGTCGTCCTGCTGCCCACGGCACTGCTGCACACCGGTGCGGAGGAACGTTCCAGTGCCCGCCGCGCGGAGGCGGAACGGCCTCCGGAACGCGCGTACGCGCGCGTGCCCGGTCCCGCGGCGAAGAGGGACTCCGTAGAGGCACAGAACGAGCGGCCCGCGCTGGTGCCCCCCATACCGGCCACCGCGGAAGCCGCCACGGACGGCTCGTACGACGGCCGGCCGCCCGCCGTCACCACCCTGCGCCTGCACCGCCCCGAGGACGACGCCGATGCCGAGGAATCCGACGGTCTCCCACGGCGCGTACGACAGGCCAGCCTCGCTCCGCAGCTGCGCGAAGAACGCCCCGAAGAGCCCACAGAAGCCACCGGCCGCCGGGACGACGAAGAGCGCACCCCAGAAGTGGTACGGGACCGCATGGCAGCGTACCGCGCCGGATGGGCCCGCGGTGGCGGCCGTACACCCGGCCTCGGCGCCACCCCCGGCCCCGCAGCGGGCAGCGACAGCAGCGAAGGAGACCCCGCATGATCCAGGACCCGGGCATGGGGACCGCAAAGCGGACCGGCGAACTCGACTGGCTGCTGGACGACTTGGTGCTGCACGTCGACGAAGTGCGGCATGCCGTGGTGCTGTCCAACGACGGCCTCGCGGTGGGTGCCTCCAGCGACCTCAGGCGTGAGGACGCGGAGCATCTCGCCGCGGTCGCCTCCGGCTTCCACAGCCTGGCCAAAGGCGCCGGCCGCCACTTCGGTGCCGGCGGCGTACGCCAGACCATGGTGGAGATGGACGACGGCTTCCTGTTCGTGGCGGCCGCTGGCGACGGCTCCTGCCTCGCCGTCCTCAGCGCCGTGACAGCCGACATCGGACTGGTCGCCTACGAGATGGCACGCCTGGTCAAACGGGTGGGCGAGCACCTCCATTCGGCGCCGCGCGTCGCCGCGCGGCCGCCCGCGGCCGGGTGAGCGAGGAGGTCGGCGCCATGACCGAGGACCGCACAGGCCTCCCTGAACAGGCGGGCAGCCAGTGGTACGACAACGAGGCCGGGCCACTCGTCCGCCCGTACGCGATGACAGGCGGGCGCACCAAGCCGGGCCCCACCGGGGTGCGTTTCGACCTCATCGCGCTCGTCTCACTCGACACGGGGGCACCCGATGTCGGTGGCGACACAGCACTCGGCCCGGAACACCGGGCCCTCATAGAGCTCTGCCGCCTCGAGACACAGTCGGTCGCGGAACTGGCCGCCGACGCCGACCTGCCCGTGGGCGTGGTGCGGGTGCTCCTGGGCGACCTCCTGGAACTGGGCTGCGTCACGGTCAGCCGCCCGGTGCCGCCCGCCCAACTGCCCGACGAGCGCATCCTGCGCGAGGTCATCGAAGGACTGAGGGCGCTATAGATGCTGGATCAGACTCACTGGCGAGCTGTCCCGCACCGAGTTGTGCGCTCATCCGGGCACCGAATGGGCGCGAGACGGCCAGAACGGTCAATTAGCGGTCCAACGCCCCGAAGGCGAGCCGCAGTTGCCATGATGCTGACTCCGTTCACATGTACTGACGTCGACCGTTGCCGGCACTCCCGAGAGAAGTGATCGATGGTCTCCGAAGACTCCGACGCCACAAGCGGGGAGACGGCCGCCCTGGCGTTGAAGATTCTCGTCGCCGGCGGATTCGGCGTGGGCAAGACCACCCTGGTCGGCGCCGTCAGCGAGATCAGGCCACTGCGCACCGAGGAACTGCTGAGCGAGGTGGGCCAGTCGGTGGACGACACCGACGGAGTGGACCAGAAGGTGACGACGACCGTCGCCATGGACTTCGGCCGCATCACCATCAGGTCCGGCCTGTCGCTCTACCTGTTCGGTACGCCGGGACAGGACCGGTTCTGGTTCCTGTGGGACGAACTGTCGCAGGGGGCCCTGGGTGCCGTCGTCCTCGCGGACACCAGGCGGCTCGAGGACTGCTTCCCCGCGGTCGACTACTTCGAGCACCGGCACATCCCTTTCGTGGTCGCCGTCAACTGCTTCACGGGCGCGCGTGCTTACGGCGCCCACGAAGTGTCACGCGCCCTCGACCTCGACCAGGGAACACCCGTGGTGCTCTGCGACGCCCGTGACCGCGACTCGGGAAAGGAAGTGCTGATACGTCTCGTCGAGTACGCCGGGCGGATGCATACCGCCCGGCTGCTCGACTCGGTCGGATGACGAGAGGCCCTGGAGCCGTCTGACGAGACGCTCCATGGCCAGTCTGACGAGACGCCCGCAGGCTGACGCGAAGGGCCCGCTCAGTCCGCGACGTCGGCTTGTGCGAGTACCTTCTCTATCCTCAGGCGTACGAGGAGTTCGCCGGGCACGCCGTTGCGGGCACCGAACTCCTCGGCCCGCTCCTCGCCCATGTAACGGCCGCCGATCCGTCCGGCCCAGAGCCGGACGTCATCAAGATCCTCCGAGATCCGGGCGCGCCCCTGCAGGACGACGAACGCGAACGGCGGCCGGTCGTCGTCCACGCACAGGGAGACCCGGCCGTCCCGGGCCAGATTCCGCCCCTTGACAGTGTCCTTCCCCGTGTTGAAGACCAGGTCATCGCCATCGAGCACGAACCAGATCGGCGCCACATGCGGGCTCCCATCGGCCCGGACAGTACACAACTTGCCGGTGCGAGTTCCTTGCGAGACGAATGCCCGCCATTCCTCATCAGTCATCTTCTGTGCCATGCCTCTATCTTCCTTGCCCGCACGGCGGTGGTGGGGAAGGGTGGTTGATCAGGTCCCCCGGCCAGGGGGAGTCACACATCCACGGGGAGACGGATCATGGCTGAGAACCAGGGACTTGGCTGGTTGCTGGACGACCTGACCCAGCGCGTCGAGCACGTACGACATGCGCTGGTGCTGTCCAACGACGGACTGGTGACCGGAGCGAGCGCGGGACTCAGGCGCGAGGACGCCGAACACCTTGCCGCCGTCTCGTCGGGTCTGCACAGCCTGGCCAAGGGTTCGGGCCGCCACTTCGGTGCGGGTCAAGTACGCCAGACGATGATCGAGTTCGATGACGCGGTGCTCTTCGTCACGGCGGCCGGCACCGGCAGCTGTCTGTGTGTGCTCAGCGCTGCGGAGGCCGACATCGGCCAGGTCGCCTACGAGATGACGCTGCTCGTCAACCGTGTCGGCGAACACCTCCACGTCGATGCCCGGCAGCCGGAACACGCACCCTCGATAGATCTCTGACCTGCACAGACGCCGCTGGGCCAAAGTTATCCACAGGCTCGGCGCGAGGCGTGGCAAACGGCTACGGTTTTTCTCGAAGCAAGGGCACGCAAGTGCACATCGCTGTACGGGGGAGAACCGCCATGTCCGGCAACACCATCACGCAGACCGCCATGCCCACCGTGACCCCGGCTGCCGCCACGGCAGCTCGGCCGTCACTCGCGCAGAGCCGCGCCGCGCGAGAACTGGGACTCAAACGGGGTGAGTTCGACCTCGCCGTACGACTCGGGTGTATCCGAACCGTCCCGGACGAAGGCGGCGCAGGCCGCCGCGTCGCTCGCGCGGAGATCGACCGGGTGAGGTCCGGCAGCGGTTTCCCGGATGCCCTGCGAGAACGCGTCAAGACGGTCGGCACCTCGGAGGGCGCGGCCCTCATGGATGTGACGACCGCCCGGTTCACTCGGTTCGCGCGCCTGGGCTTCGTCACGCCCGTCACCTTTTATCTGAACCGCTACAGGGCCGTGGTATGGCGCTATCTGGCTGAGGAACTGCGACAGTTCGCCGAGAGCGAGGACAACGCCCCGCTGCTGAGCGGCCGTACGCCCGAAGGGCTGCGCGACCAGTTGGACGCGGGCCTGGACCTGCGGGCCCGGAACTGGCGGGGACGGCACGTGGGGTTCCTGCTCCGGCAGACCGAGGACCCCTGGGCGCGCGCCGCGGCAATGGCGTCCCTGCTCGATCCCGCGCAGGTCGCGGAGATCGTCGCGGATCCGTACGAACGCGCCTACATGAACCGTTTCAGGCCCGAACAGACGCCCCACGGTGCGCCTGATTCGCCTGCCGCCCACGTTGCCGCCCGGGTCATGACGGCGGAAGACCCGGACGAGATCAGCTGGCTCCGGTCGGACCTGGCGAACGAACTCAAGGAAGCGCGGGAGCACCGGCCCGCGCCACGACCGACACCGTGGCCCGAGCCTCCGGCCACGAGTCTCCGACCACGGTCCGCCGAGGAGCGGCACTTCATCGACCAGCGGCAGACGGTCGACCAGCGACAGACGGTCGAGGAACCTCAGCTGATCGAGAAACCTCAGCTGATCGAGGAGCCAGCACGTCCGCGGGGCCTCCTCAGCTGGTTGCGCCGCAGAAACCCGTGACCCGTCAGGCCTGGAGCTTGCGGAACAGGCCTTCCTGGACGACGGAAACGAGCAGGCGTCCCTCCACGTCGTAGATCCGGCCCCGGGCCAGACCCCGGCCGCCCGTTGCGATCGGCGACTCCTGGTCGTAAAGGAACCACTCGTCGGCGCGGAACGGCCGATGGAACCACATGGCGTGGTCCAGGGAAGCCATGTCGAAACCGCGCGGGCCCCAGAGGGGCTCCACCGGGATACGGACGGCATCCAGGAGGGTCATGTCGCTCGCGTACGTGAGCGCGCATGTGTGGACGAGCGGGTCGTCGCCCAGGGGCCCCACGGCGCGCATCCACACGGCGCTGCGCGGCTCGGCGTGCTCGATCTCCTCGGGGGTCCAGCGCAGCCGGTCCGCGTAGCGGATGTCGAAGGGTTGGCGCCGGGCCATGCGCTCCAGCGTCTCGGGGAGCGTGCCCAGATGCTCCTTGACCTCCTGAGCAACGGTCGGGAGCGACTCAGGATCCGGGACCTCACGGGCCGGCGGCAACTGGTGCTCGAAGCTCCCTTCCTCAGGCTTGTGAAAGGAGGCGGTCAGATTGAAGATCGTGCGGCCCTGCTGCACGGCGGTGACGCGGCGCGTGGTGAACGACCGCCCGTCGCGGACCCGTTCGACCTGGTACACGATCGGTACGCCCGGGCGGCCCGGGCGCAGGAAGTACGCGTGCAGTGAGTGCACGGGCCGTTCCCCGTCCGTGGTGCGGCCCGCGGCCACCAGGGCCTGGCCCGCCACCTGCCCGCCGAAGACCCGCTGCAGGGACTCCTGCGGGCTGCGGCCACGGAAGATGTTGACCTCGATCTGCTCCAAGTCGAGCAGGTCGACAAGTCGTTCCGCTGGGTTCGTCATGCGTCGCGTTCTCCTGTGCTCACAGCTGGCCGACGTCGGTGACCTTGACGACTGCACGTCCCTCGGTGTCGGAGGCCGCGAGGTCGATCTCCGCGCTGATGCCCCAGTCATGATCGCCGTTCGGGTCGGCGAAGGTCTGGCGGACGCGCCACAGGCCGTTCTGCGGCTCCTCCTCGATCTGCAGCAGCTTGGGGCCACGCGCGTCGGGGCCGGTGCCGAGGTCGTCGTACTCGTCCCAGTACTTGTCCATCGCATCGCCCCACGTATCGGCGTCCCAGCCGGACTCGGCGTCCATCTCGCCCAGTTCCTCGACGTGGTCGAGGGCGGCGAGCTCGACGCGGCGGAACATGGCGTTGCGGACGAGGACACGGAAGGCCCGCGAGTTGGCGGTCACCGGCTTGACCTGGTCAGCCCTCTCCTGGGCCTCCTCGGCAGTCATTACCTCCGGGTTGGCGAGCTGCTCCCACTCGTCGAGGAGGCTGGAGTCGACCTGGCGCACCATCTCGCCGAGCCAGGCGATCAGGTCCTCCAGGTCCTCGGATTTGAGGTCGTCCGGGACGGTGTGGTCGAGGGCCTTGAACGCGCTCGCCAGGTAGCGCAGCACGATGCCCTCGGTCCGGGCGAGCTCGTAGTGGGAGACGAACTCCGTGAAGGACATGGCCCGTTCGTACATGTCGCGGATGACGGACTTGGGGGACAGCGGGTGATCGCCGACCCATGGGTGGCTCTTGCGGTAGGTGTTGTACGCGTGGAAGAGCAGCTCCTCCAACGGCTTGGGGTACGACACGTCCTGGAGCCGCTCCATGCGCTCCTCGTACTCGACGCCGTCCGCCTTCATCGCCGCGACGGCCTCACCGCGGGCCTTGTTCTGCTGGGCGGCGAGGATCTGCCGAGGATCGTCCAGCGTGGACTCGACGACGGACACCATGTCCAGGGCGTACGAAGGGGATTCGGGCTCGAGAAGCTCGAACGCGGCGAGCGCGAAGGTCGACAGCGGCTGGTTGAGGGCGAAGTCCTGCTGCAGGTCGACGGTGAGGCGCACGATGCGGCCCTCGGCGTCCGGCTTGTCGAGCTTCTCCACGACGCCGCCGTCGAGGAGCGAGCGGTAGATGGCGATCGCCCGCCGGATGTGCCGCAGTTGCTGCTTGCGCGGCTCGTGGTTGTCCTCCAGCAGATGCCGCATCGCGTCGAAGGCGTTGCCGGGCCGGGCGATCACCGACAGAAGCATCGTGTGCGTGACCCGGAAGCGCGAGGAGAGCGGCTCCGGGTCGGAGGAGATGAGCTTCTCGAAGGTGCTGTCCGTCCAGCCGACGAAGCCTTCAGGAGCCTTCTTGCGGACCACCTTGCGACGCTTCTTCGGGTCGTCGCCCGCCTTGGCGAGGGCCTTCTCGTTCTCCACGACGTGTTCAGGAGCCTGCGCCACGACAAAGCCCGCCGTGTCGAAGCCGGCCCGCCCGGCACGGCCCGCGATCTGGTGGAACTCCCGCGCGCGCAGCGTCCGCACACGGTTGCCGTCGTACTTCGCCAGGGCCGTGAAGAGCACGGTGCGGATGGGGACGTTGACGCCGACACCAAGCGTGTCCGTACCGCAGATGACCTTCAGCAGACCGGCCTGGGCCAGTTTCTCCACCAGACGGCGGTACTTGGGCAGCATGCCGGCGTGGTGCACACCGATGCCATGGCGTACGTAACGGGAGAGGTTGCGGCCGAACTTGGTGGTGAAACGGAAGTTGCCGATCAGCTCGGCGATCTGGTCCTTCTCCTCGCGCGTGCACATGTTGATGCTCATCAGCGCCTGCGCCCGCTCCACCGCCTGGGCCTGGGTGAAGTGCACGATGTAGACGGGCGCCTGCTTGGTCTCGAGCAGCTCGGTGAGCGTCTCCGTGAGCGGGGTCAGCTTGTACTCGTAGGAGAGGGGTACAGGCCGGGTCGCCGAGCGGACGACCGAAGTGGGCCGACCGGTCCGCCGGGTCAGGTCCTTCTCGAACATCGACACGTCGCCGAGCGTCGCCGACATCAGGATGAACTGCGCCTGCGGCAGCTCGAGGATCGGGATCTGCCAGGCCCAGCCGCGATCGGCCTCGGCGTAGAAATGGAACTCGTCCATCACGACCTGGCCGATGTCGGCACGCTTGCCGTCGCGCAGCGCGATGGACGCGAGGACCTCCGCGGTGCAGCAGATAACAGGGGCGTCGGCGTTCACGGACGCGTCGCCGGTCAGCATGCCGACGTTCTCGGTGCCGAAGAGCTTGCACAGCTCGAAGAACTTCTCCGAGACGAGCGCCTTGATCGGAGCCGTATAGAAGGTGACCTCGTCACGGGCGAGCGCCGCGAAGTGCGCACCGGCGGCGATCATGCTCTTGCCCGAGCCGGTGGGTGTCGACACGATCACGTTCGCACCCGAGACCACCTCGATCAGCGCCTCCTCCTGGTGGGAGTAGAGCGTGAGACCGCGTTCCACGGCCCACGACTCGAAGGCTTCGTAGAGGGCGTCGGGATCTGCGGTCTGCGGCAGCTGATCGATAAGGGTCACACCCCCATCTTGCCTGTGATCCCACCCGATGAGGGAATCGGCTGCGAGGCCGAAGATCACGAACGCTACGCTGTGGCGCCGACGCAGCGTAAGCGCACGCGGGCAACGGACTTTGACAACAAGAGGAATGGGGCGGGGTACGGCGATGATGGGACCAGCACACTCACTGTCGGGGGCGGCAGCCTGGCTGGGCGTCGGAGCCGCGGCGGCCGCCGCCGGTCACACGATGCCCTGGCCGGTCCTTCTGGTCGGCGCGCTGATCTGCGCGGGTGCCGCGCTCGCTCCGGATCTGGACCACAAGGCGGCCACGATCTCGCGGGCCTTCGGACCCCTGTCGCGGGGCCTGTGCGAGATCGTCGACAAGCTCTCGTACGCCGTCTACAAGGGGACGAAGAAGGCGGGCGACCCGCGCCGTTCCGGCGGGCACCGCACCCTGACGCACACCTGGCTGTGGGCGGTGCTGATCGGTGCGGGAACGTCGGTCATCGCGATCACGGGAGACCGCTGGGGGGTCCTGGCCATCCTCTTCGTGCACATAGTGCTCGCCATCGAGGGGCTGCTGTGGCGGGCGACGCGTGGTTCCAGCGCCGACGTCCTGGTCTGGCTGCTCGCCGCGACGAGTGCCTGGATCCTGGCGGGAGTACTCGACAAGCCGGGCAATGGTTCCGACTGGCTGTTCACGGAACCGGGCCAGGAGTACCTCTGGCTCGGACTGGCGGTTGTCCTCGGCGCGCTGGTGCACGACATCGGGGACGCGCTGACGGTGTCGGGCTGCCCGATCCTGTGGCCGATACCGGTCGGCCGCAAGCGCTGGTATCCGATCGGGCCGCCCAAGATGATGCGGTTCAGGGCGGGCAGCTGGGTCGAGCTGAAGGTGCTGATGCCGGCGTTCATGGTGCTCGGCGGCGTGGGCTGCGCGGCCGCGCTCAACTTCATCTGAGCGACCGCGCCGGACCGGCCCGCTCCGCCGCCGTCAGGCGGGCGGGTTCAGCCGCCCGCCGAGCAGGCCTGAACGCCCCTGACTCCGGCCGACGGCACCCATTCTCCGGCTTGGTCTCCGGCCGACGGGAAGTACCCCTCCGGGCCGGATCACGCCGCGTCGCCTCCGCCGGAGCCCTGGCCCGCGCTGCCGTATCGCTTCTCGAAGCGGGCGACCCGCCCTTCCGTGTCCACGGTCCGCGCCTTGCCTGTGTAGAAGGGGTGGCTCTCCGAGGAGATCTCCACGTCCACGACGGGGTACGTCTGGCCGTCGTCCCAGTCGATCGTCTGGTCGCTCATCGCGGTGGACCGGGTGAGGAAGGCGTAACCGGCGGCGCGGTCGCGGAAGACGACGGAGCGGTAGTCGGGGTGCTTGTCCTGCTGCATGGGTGCTCCTTGCGTGGGGCGTGGGTGTGCGGACAGGGCGGGGGAACCGGTGGTGTCAGCCGGGCAGGGAGTCCTCGTCGACGATGTGCATGGCGGCCTCCTCCGCCGAGGCCGCGGCGCCGTCGATGCCCACGTCGGTGGCGATCAGCCCGCTTTCCTCGTCCTCGTGGGCGCCTTCGTCGGGAGCCACGAGACGGCCGGAGCGGAGGGCGCCCACCTCGTTGTCCAGCGGTTCGCCGTCCGAGTCCGGGGAGTCTCCGATGCCGTCTCCGTCGGGGGCCGCGATGTCCGGCAGTTCTTCCGCGAGGCGTTCGTCCAGGGTCTCGCCGCGATGCCGTTCCGCCGCGGTCACGTCCCGGCGCTCCACCGCCCACGGCCGCTCCGGCGGCGACCAGCCCCGGTCCAGGGGGTCGCTCACGCCGTCGGCTTCCAGGGTGTCCTCGGCGTCGAGCAGCCCCGCGTCATCCTGAACCTCGGATCCATCGGGCTGGTAGACGTCGTCTCCCCATCCGTCGGCGCTGTCCACGGGAACCTCCAGGTGGTGCGGGCCGGCCCGCTGTCACCGCGCTCGGCGGCGGGCGCGCGGGCCGCTCGGTCCAGGCTTTGCCCATACAGAACATGCGGAGCATGCGGAACCGGGTGGTTCCTGGGCGTTCCCCGAACCGGTGCCGACATCCAGCCTTCCACCCCTCATCGGCACAGCGCAACGCCACGGAGCCCGGCCGCGGACCCGGCCCGCTCAACAAGGGCGGGCACAGGCCAAGGCCGGGACCCCGGTACGGCGCGACCTCGGCCCGCCTGAACACCGGCGGACCGCCGCGTGCACCGTCCGGCCGAGCACAGGCCGGACCAAGTACGAACGGGGCAGCGTGGACGCTCGCCTACCCGTGCCAGGACCTCCACAGGGCCGCGTACGCGCCGTCCGCGGCGACCAGCTGGTCGTGGCTGCCCAGTTCGCTGATGCGGCCGCTCTCGACGACGGCGATGATGTCCGCGTCATGGGCGGTGTGCAGCCGGTGGGCGATGGCGACCACGGTGCGGCCGTCGAGGACGCGGGCCAGAGAGCGTTCCAGATGCCGGGCCGCGCGCGGGTCGAGGAGCGAGGTGGCCTCGTCCAGGACGAGGGTGTGCGGATCGGCGAGCACCAGCCGGGCGAGCGCGATCTGCTGGGCCTGGGCCGGCGTGAGGGCGAGCCCGCCCGAGCCGACCTCGGTGTCCAGACCGTCGTCAAGTGCCCGCGCCCAGTCGTCGGCGTCGACCGCGCCGAGGGCGGCCCACAGCTCGGTGTCGTCGGCACCTGCGCGGGCGAGGAGCAGGTTGTCGCGCAGGGCGCCCACGAACACGTGGTGTTCCTGATTGACCAGCGCCACGTGGGAGCGGACTCGTTCGGCGGACATTCCGGACAGTTCGGCGCCGCCCAGCGTGATCCGTCCCTCCCGGGGTGCGTAGATCCCCGCGAGCAGCCGGCCCAGCGTGGACTTGCCCGCGCCCGACGGGCCGACCAGGGCCAGTCGGGTGCCCGGCGCGACCTCAAGGGAGACCTTGCGCAGGACGTCGACGCCCGCGCGGTAGCCGAAGTGGACCTCGTCGGCGTGCACGTCACGCCCGTCCGGGGCCAGCGACTCGTCACCGGCGTCCGGCTCGATGTCGCGGACACCGACCAGGCGGGCCAGCGAGACATGGGCGACCTGAAGCTCGTCGTACCACCGCAGGATGAGGCCCACCGGGTCGACGAGCATCTGCGCGAGCAGGGCACCCGTCGTCAGCTGGCCCACCCCGATCCAGCCCTGCAGGACGAAGTACCCGCCGATCATCAGGACCGAGCCGAGGACTGTGACATGCGTGATGTTGATGACCGGGAAGAGCACCGAGCGCAGCCAGAGCGTGTAGCGCTCCCAGGCGGTCCACTCCTTGACCCGCTGGTCCGACAGGCCGATGCGGCGCTCGCTCAGACGGTGCGCCTCGACGGTGCGTCCGGCGTCCACGGTCTCGGAGAGCATGGCGGCCACGGCGGCGTAACCGGCGGCCTCGGAGCGGTAGGCGGACGGCGCGCGCTTGAAGTACCAGCGGCATCCGGCCACGAGAAGAGGGACGGCGACCAGCACGGCGGGCGCGAGCGGCGGAGCGGTCACGACGAGCCCGCCGAGCAGCAGGGCCACCCACACCACACCGATGGCCAGCTGCGGCACGGCCTCTCGCATGGCGTTGGCGAGCCGGTCGATGTCCGTGGTGATCCGGGACAGCAGGTCGCCCGTCCCGGCCCGCTCCAGCACGCCCGGCGGCAGCCCCACCGACCGCACGAGGAAGTCCTCGCGCAGGTCGGCCAGCATCCGCTCGCCGAGCATGGCGCCCCGCAGCCGCACCTGCCGTACGAACACGGACTGGACGACGAGAGCGAGGACGAACAGCGCGGCGGTGCGTTCCAGGTGCAGTTCCCGCGCCGCAGCCGCCCCGTCGGAGACGCGCTCGACGAGGGAGCCCAGCAGATAGGGGCCTGCCATCGAGGCGACGACGGCGGCCGTGTTGACGGTGATGAGCAGCAGAAAGGCCCGGCGGTGACGTTGGAAGAGTTCGGCCACGTAGGCGCGTACGGTTTCGGGGGCGCCGACGGGCAGGGTCTCTGCGGTCGTCGGGGCCGCCGGGTCGTAGGCCGGTGGCGCCACGCCGATCATGCGGTCTCCTCGATTTCTTCCAGCTCTGACATGTCTTCGTCCGCCAGCTCCGCGAGGCCTTTCAAGCGGGCTGTGTCGTGCGCCGTGGCCTTGTCGGTGTTGTCGTCTGGCTCACGTGTCACCACGACCCGGTACCGGGATTCGCTGTGCAGCAGTTCGCGGTGCACACCGACCGCAGCGACCTCGCCCTCGTGGACGAGTACGACTCGGTCCGCGTGGTCCAGGAGCAGCGGCGACGAGGTGAAGACCACTGTCGTACGGCCCTGCCGGAGGGAGCGGATCCCGTCGGCGATCCGCGCCTCGGTGTGCGAGTCGACGGCGGACGTCGGCTCGTCCAGGACGAGCACCCCCGGGTCCGTGAGCAGGGACCGGGCCAGCGCGAGACGCTGGCGCTGGCCGCCCGACAGGGAGCGGCCGCGTTCGGTGATCCGGGCGTCCATCGGGTCGTCGGCGTTCAGTGACCCCTGGGCGAGCGCGTCCAGCACGTCGCCGCACTGTGCGGCGGCCAGCGCCTCCTCGGCGCTGACGTCACCGGAGGCGGGCACGTCGAGCAGTTCGCGCAGGCTGCCGGAGAGCAGGACCGGGTCCTTGTCCTGGACGAGGACGGCGGTGCGGGCGGAGTCGAGCGGCAGTTCGTCCAGCGGTACGCCGCCGACCAGCGCCGACGGCAGCTCCGAGGAGTCCGCCGCGTGACCGCCGAGCCGCTCGGCCAGCACGCCCGCGGCGTCCGGGTCACCGCACACCACGGCGGTGAGTCGCCCGGCCGGCGCGAGCATGCCGGTGGCGGGGTCGTACAGATCTCCGGTCGGCACGACGGCCTCGCGCGACCCCTCGCCGTCCGTCGCCCGCTCCAGCGACAGCACCCGGGCGGCGCGCTTCGCGGACGGCTTGGAGAACGAGTAGGCCATCGCGATCTCTTCGAAGTGATGGAGCGGGTAGCTGAGGAGCATGACGGCGCTGTACACGGTGACCAGTTCGCCGACGGTGATCCGGCCTTCCTGGGCCAGGTTCACGCCGTGCCAGACGACCGCGATCAGCAGCAGCCCGGGCAACAGGACCTGGATCGCGGAGATCAGCGACCACATACGGGCACTGCGCACGGCTGCCTGGCGGACCTCCTGAGAGGCACGGCGGTAGCGGTCCAGGAACAGTTCCTCGCCGCCGATGCCGCGCAGCACGCGCAGGCCTGCGACGGTGTCCGAGGCCAGTTCGGTGGCGCGGCCCGCCTTCTCGCGCTGGAAGTCCGCGCGCCGGGTGGCCCGGGGCAGCAGCGGGAGCACGGCGAGCGCCAGGACGGGCACGCCCACGGCGACGACGATCCCGAGCGCCGGCTCGTAGACGACGAGGGCGACACAGACGAGCACGATCGTCACCGCGGCCGCGGTGAACCGCGACACGGCCTCCACGAACCAGCCGATCTTCTCCACGTCACCGGTCGACACCGCGACGACCTCACCGGCCGCCACGCGCCGGGTCAGCGCGGAGCCGAGCAGGGCGGTCCTGCGGGCCAGCAGCTGTTGTACGCGCGCGGCCGCGGTGATCCAGTTGGTGACCGCGGTGCGGTGCAGCATGGTGTCGCCCAGCGCGATGCCGATTCCGCACAGCGCCATCAGCCCGCCCGCCAGGCCGAGCCGAGCGCCGGAGCGGTCCACCACGGCCTGGATGGCGAGGCCGACGCAGAAGGGCAGTGCGGACACGGACATGAAGTGCAGCAGGCCCCAGGCCAGGGACTTCAGCTGTCCGCGGAGTTGATTCCGGCCGAGCCACACCAGGAACCGGGAGCCAGAGCGAGCGTCCGGCACACCTGGGTCGGGATACGGAAGGTCTTGAATCTGCATGACGTCCCAGGGGGCTCGTAGAACGGGGTGGGGGGAGGCAACAAACCGTGAAAGGCTCGCGTCACAGAGTGCCCGCAGGCAAACGATTTTCCGCCGCGGGGCAAAGTTTCGGCCCGGACCGTCCGGATATGGCCGGGAAGTCATGGGGCCGGGCGCAATCGTCCGGATCGTGGTGCGACGATGGAACGCATGCGAATAGGCGGTGCGATGCGCACGAAGGCCGCGGCTGCGGCCTGCGGTGCCCTTCTGATCTCCCTGGCGGCCTGCGGCGGTTCGGACGGCGGCACCGGGAGCGGGAGCGGTCGCGCGAGCGACGCGCAGCCGAGCGACCGGACCGGTCAGGCGCAGGCACGCACCGTCGACCTCAAGCGCATCCCCGATGTCGGCGACAAGCTGCAAAAGCAGATCCCCGCCAATTCCCGCCAGGTCGTAGCGGTCTACGGGGAGGGCAAGAACTCGGCGGACTCCACGATCGTCCTCTACACCAAGTCCGGCTCCACCTGGGACCAGACCCGCAGCTGGGAGGGGCACAACGGAAAGAAGGGCTGGACCACCGACCATCAGGAGGGCGACAAGCGCAGCCCCGTCGGCGTGTTCACCCTCAGCGACGCGGGCGGCGTCCTCGCGGATCCGGGCGCCAAGCTCCCGTACACGCAGTCCGCGGGCTTCCAGGCCCCGCACTACTGGGCCAAGTCGCACTGGAACGACTTCGACTACGTCATCGCCGTCGACTACAACCGCGTCAAGGGCACTTCGCCGAACGACCCGACCCGACCCCAAGGCCAGGCCAAAGGCGGCAGCATCTGGCTGCACATGGACCATGGCAGCGGTACGTCAGCCTGCGTGAGCCTGTCCAAGTCCGGCATGGAGTACCTGCTGCGTACCCTCGACCCGGACCAGCACCCGGTCGTGGTGATGGGTGACAAGGCGGACCTCAAGGCGTGACGGCGCGCACCGGTCCCACCTCCTGACGACACCTCACCGGCCACAAACGCTCAGCACCGGCCCCGAGCCCTCAGTAATAGTGCCGGAGTGACGGCCACAGCCTGGACCACGGCTCCGTCGTCCCCGAGCACAGCACGACCGCCGCGCCCTGCTCCTCGTTCTCCACCTCGTGTCCGTTGTCGACGCGTGCGACCCGACGGCAGTCGGTGAAGTACCGCTCGATGTCGTGCGCGTCCTCCTGCCGGACAAGGAGGACGGGTCCGTCTGCCGAGTCCGGCGGCGGGCCCCAGTCGGCGTAGCTCATATGGCCGGAGTAGGGCCGGGGCAGCCCACGGGCGGGGCCGTAACGGTCGAGGGCGCCCGCCTCGCCGTAGTTCTGCGTGAAGACCACGGCGCGTGCCCGCTCACGCTCGGGAATCGCGTTCCAGCCCTGCCGCGTCGTGTCGGCCAGCGCGGGCCAACCCACCTGCTCGCCCTGCTCCTTGTTGAGCGCCATCGGAACGGCGAGCGCGCTCGGCGGCAGCACCGGCAGGGTCACCATCGCGTTGATCGGGACGGTGACTGCGACGGCCACCACGGGCCACGTACGGCCATGGCGGCGCGTCCAGGCGATGAGCGGCTCGCAACCCGCCACCAGCAGCACGATCAGCAGCGGAACCGCGTAGTACCCCTTGCCGCCCAGCCCGAGGACCAGCACGCACAGGACGGGGTACGCCACTGCCGTCGCCCGGGCCCACCGCAGCGCCGGATCCCGCCACAGCCGCAGCCAGCCCGCCACCCACACGGGTACGAACAGGGGTGAGAGATAGATGAGTTGCTGGGGCACGAACAGAATCCGGTTCTCGGTCCCGTCGTCCGTGCTGATGCCGTCCGCGACGGTCAGTTGCGGCCAGTCGTGGTCGGCCTGCCACCACAGGTTGGGCGCCGCCACCGCGAGGCCGACGGCTGCGCCGGCGAGCAGCCACGGACTGCGCAGCACCCGTCGCGGCCCTACGGTCAGCACAGCCGCGAGCAGCGTGACCACCAGCAGCGCCACGAGGTACTTGTTCAGGAGACCGCCCCCGACGCACAGGCCGATCGGCAGCCACCACCGCCCGTCGCCCGTGCGCAGCAGCCGCAGCAGCAGCCAGCAGATCACCAGCCACGCCGCCAGATCGAAGGTGGCGGTCGACATCATGTGCCCGACAGCCAACGGCTGCCCGCCCACGCCCGCGAGTCCCGCGGCGAGCACCTGAGTCCTCCGGTCACCGCCCAACTCCCGTGCTACAAGGGCGACCACGAAGATGAGGGCCACGAAGGCAAGCGTTGCCGGGACGCGCAGCGCGACCGTCGAGTCCCCGAACAGCGCCGTGGACGCCCTCGCCAGGAGCGGCGTCAGCGGCGGCTGGTCGACATAGCCCCACGCCAGGTGATCGCCCGCGGCGAGGAAGTACAACTCGTCGCGGTGATACCCGTACCGGCCGGACAGAGCGGTCAGTACGACGGCGAAGACCGCCGCCAGGCACGCCACCGGAGCGAGGGCGAAGCGAGGTAACTCCTGCGGTGCGTCGTCCCGTTCCCGATCCATCGCGCCCCCGTCGCCAACCGGTACCGTCACGGTACTGACGGTGCCCTGGTTCCGCCATGCTCCGGGGGCTCATTGCGTGCCGGGCCAACTCCCCGTAGAACACCGCTCATGAGAAGACGGATCATCATGTCCATGCTCGCCGGGGTGACCCTCATGGCGAGCACCCTCCTCGGCGCGGGCCCGGCCCCAGCCGCCCAACTCGTCAACCCACCCGCCGAGTTCGGCACCGACTGGCACGACCCACTGACCGCCGCCCCGCCGGTCACCAAGCCCGCCGGCAAGTCGTGCGAAGTGACGGTCGCCGAGGCCCAGTTCCGCGACTTCACGCCTTACGAGGGGACGTACGCGCCGCCGAGCGGCTGTGGCGACCGCTGGAGCAAGGTGGTGCTGCGTCTCGACGGCAAGGTCAAGGGGCGGCAGTTCGACCGGCTCGGCTATGTGCACATCGGCGGGGTCGAGGTCTTCCGCACGTCCACGCCGCAGCCCTCGCCCGACGGCATCGAGTGGTCGGTGGAGAAGGACGTCACGCGCTACAGCGACACATTGCGAGAAGGCCACGACGTCGAGATGCTCATCGGCAACGTCGTCGACGACACGTACACGGGGATCATCGACGTCGAGGTGACGCTGACGTTCTACGCCGCCGAGAACCAGGTCGCCCACAATCCTGCCGCGACTCCCGACAGCGTCCTCACCCTCCAGGACGGCACCCTCACCACGCCGCGCAACAGTGAACGCGTCGTCGCCGAGGTATACGCCACAGGATCCGGAGGCGGCTGCGAGGAGTACTGGTATCTGACGGTGCCCGACGCCGCACCGTACTCCTGCAAGGCCGATGACGGCCCCTACCGCGAGGTGCAGGTCAAGGTCGACGGCCAACTCGCGGGCATCGCCGCGCCGTTCCCGACCGTGTGGACCGGAGGCTGGTCCAACCCCTTCCTCTGGTATGTGATTCCGGGGCCGCGCGCTTTCGACATCAAGCCGGTGGAGTACGACCTGACGCCGTTCGCGGGACTGCTCAACGACGGCCGCCCGCACCGCATCGACGTCTCCGTAGTGGGCGTTCCCGAGGGGCAGAGCGGCTGGAGCGCCCCGGTGAACGTCCTCGTCTGGCAGGACGCGAAGAGCAAGCAGGTCACCGGAAAGCTCACCGCTCACAAGGTGGGCGACCTCGCCAACTCCTCGACGCACACACCCGGTCCGGAACATCGGCTGGACACGGAGGCCGGACACCGGCTGACCGTGTCCGGGTACGTCGACACCTCCCACGGCCGCGTGACGACCACCGTGAGCCGCGCGCTGGCCAACACCTCCGTGCACCGCTGGACCGACGGCGAGAACACGGACGCGCTCAAGGCGACATGGACCGACGGTGAGACGGTCACCGTGGACGGGCGCGGGCCGGCCAAGTCGACCCGTACGCACCGGACATACACCATGGACGGCACCACGACGCTCGGCGCGGGCGACCGGCTGCGGACGGTCCTGTCGCTGGGGGACCGGGCCGCCGTCGTGGAGACGCGGGGCGGCCGGCGCGTCGCATGGTCCCGCCTCGACGACACCTACGCGGGCGACGCGACGTATACGGCGAACGTGCCGCGCGATCAGCGGCACGCGGTCGGCACGACGAGCGAGCGCTACCGGCTGTACGGATCTGGCGGGTGCTTCGACCGAAGCCTTGTGACCGTGCAGGGGGCGCTCATCGAAGACCGCGACGGGTGTTGAGCCGTCATGTGTGGGACATGACACATCGGTCGATGATTTACATGCATGTGACATAGAGGTCTCCGGCGGTAGCAAACTCCCCCGATAGTGATCACCGCGGAATCCACTTTCCGCATCCCAGAAGTCCCCTCGGAGGAGTGTCCGTGCCGCCGTCTGTACCGTCCCCGCGACGCGTCGCACGCATATTGCGTACCTCACTGTTCGCGCAGGTCGCCTGCGCGCTCGTGCTCGGAATCGTCGTCGGGAGGTTGTGGCCGGACACGGCCACAACCTTCCAGCCGCTCGGCGACGGCTTCGTGCGCCTCATCAAGACCGTCATCTCGCCGCTCGTGTTTTGTGTGGTCGTCGTCGGCATCGCCAAGGCCGGCAACCTCAAGGCCTTCGGGCGGATCGGGCTCAAGGCCCTGATCTGGTTCGAGGTCGCGTCCACGGCCGCGCTGCTCCTCGGCCTGATCGCCGCCAACGTTGTCAGCCCGGGATCGGGCATGAACGTCGACCCGTCGAAGCTCGACGCCTCGGCCGTCGACGGCAAGACCGGTGGCGGTTCGCTGCCGTCGACCAGTGAGTTCGTCCTGGAGGCGCTGCCGCAGAGCGCGGTCGGCGCGTTCGCCGAGAACTCGCTGCTCCAAGTGCTGGTCCTGGCCTGCCTGGTGGGCGCCGCGCTGCTGCACCTCGGCCACACCAAGGTGCCCGCGATCCTGCCGGCCATCGAGCAGGCCCAGGAGATCATCTTCGCGATCGTCGCCTTCGTGATGAAGCTGGCGCCGCTCGCCGTGTTCGGCGCCATGGTTCACCTGGTGGGGGAGTACGGGCTCGGTGTGATCGAGACGTACGGCCAGCTCATCATCCTCTGCTACGCGGTCGCCGCGCTCTTCCTGGTGCTGCTCTCCGTCGCGCTGAAGCTGGTCACCGGGCTGAGCCTGTGGAAGTTCGTGCGCTATACCCGCGAGGAGCTGCTGCTCGCGCTCGGCACCGCGTCCAGCGAGACCGTAATGCCCCGCATGATGCAGAAGCTGCGCCAGGCGGGTGCCCGCGACGACGCCGTGGGCCTCGTGCTGCCGACCGGGTACTCCTTCAACCTCGACGGTGCGTCCATCTACCTCTCCATCGGCACGCTGTTCATCGCGCAGGCCGTGGGCGTGGAGCTCAGCCTGGGGCAGCAGATCACCGTGATCCTCGTGCTCATGCTGACCAGCAAGGGCATGGCGGGCGTACCGGGTTCGGCGTTCCTCGCCCTGTCGGCGACCGCCTCCGCGCTCGGTGTCATCCCCGCCGGTGCCGTGGCCCTGTTGCTGGGCGTGGACCGCATCATGGACTCGATGCGCGTCGTCACCAACCTGCTCGGCAACTGTGTCGCCGTCTTCGCGGTGTCCCGCTGGGAGGGTGCGCTGGACATCGAACGGGCGAAGAAGATGCTCAACGGCGAGATCGCGTTCGTGGAAGAGGACACCGAGAGCGTGCCGAAGGCGGAGGTGCCCGTGCGGGCCGATGGTGGGGGCAAGTCCGAGGAGCCCACTGCCGAGGCCAGGGTTCCGGCGGTCGAGGAGGCCGAGGATCCCGCTTCCGACCCGACCGTCTCCGAGGGCAAGGCCGCGCTCGCCAAGGCACCTGCAGGCGAAGCCAGTTGAGAAAAGGGGCCCGGCGCACCGCTTGGCGCCGGGCCCCCGCGCCGTCACCTCGTCATTACCGCCCTGCCATCCGTCGTGCTTGCCCCCGGTGACGGTTCGGCGCGCTGTCACCCTCCTCGGGGGCGGATCGGGAGGCAAGGGGCAGAAGTGGCCAGGGAGTTGGACTTCGTGTGCTTGGTCTTCGGGCCTCTGCGCACTCGTGTGAGCAGGCGGAGCGGAGCCCGCGGGGGCTTCCGTCAGCAGTCGCGCTTCGGCTCCTGGGCCGCGCCCATCCCGTCGACCAGCGTGTCCAGCAGCCCGCCTAGGACCTTGCGCTGCTCGTCCGTGAGGGGAGCCAGGATGTCCTCCGCCGCGGCCCGGCGTGCGCCGCGCAGCTCCCGCAGCGCCCGGCGGCCGTCGTCCGTCAGCTCTATGCGGATCACCCGACGGTTGGTGGGGTCGGGCACGCGGCGCACCTTGCCGCTCGCCTCCAGACCGTCGACCAGCGTCGTCACGGCCCGGGGCACCACCTCCAGCCGCGCGGCCAGATCGGCCATGCGTGGCGGTGAGCCGTAGTGCACGAGGGTGCGCAGCAGCCGGGACTGGGCAGGCGTGATGCCGAGCCCGCGCTGCTCCAGGTGACGCTTCTGAATGCGGTGCACACGACGGGTCAACCGCAGCAGCTGCTCGGCGAGCAGGCCATCGGCGTCGGGGGTGTTCATGGCGGGAACAATAGCAGGACCTTGTTCATTGTGAGTATAGGTAACAATGAGCTATGCTCCCTCAGATATTGTCCTCTCACATCCCGTAGGAGCCCATGCCCCGCGACGAAATCACCTGGACACCGCCACCCGTCGAGGCCGGACAGCCGCGACAGGTGCGCCGCATCCTCAAGCTCTTCCGCCCCTACCGCGGCCGGCTCGCCGTCGTCGGCCTGCTCGTCGGCGCCGCATCCCTGGTGTCGGTCGCGACGCCCTTCCTGCTGAAGGAGATCCTCGACACCGCGATCCCGCAGGGTCGCACCGGCCTGCTGGGCCTGCTCGCGCTCGGAATGATCCTCAGCGCCGTACTCACCGGCGTCTTCGGCGTCCTGCAGACCCTCATCTCCACGACGGTCGGCCAGCGCGTCATGCACGACCTGCGCACCTCCGTCTACGGCCGGCTGCA
Organism: Streptomyces sp. 2A115; assembly: GCF_052245575.1. NCBI lineage: Bacteria > Bacillati > Actinomycetota > Actinomycetes > Kitasatosporales > Streptomycetaceae > Streptomyces > Streptomyces sp. 2A115. The sequence goes on from NZ_JBQQCG010000088.1 coordinate 41,045, forward strand.
GCGCATGTCGCTCGCCTTCTTCACCAGAACGCGCACGGGCGAGGTCCAGTCGCGCATCGCGAACGACATCGGCGGCATGCAGGCGACGGTCACCTCGACCGCCACCTCGCTGGTGTCCAACCTCACCAGCGTCATCGCCACGATCGTCGCGATGATCGCCCTGGACTGGCGGCTGACCGTTGTCTCGCTGCTCCTGCTGCCGGTGTTCGTGTGGATCAGCCGCCGCGTCGGCAACGAACGCAAGAGAATCACCACCCAGCGCCAGAAACAGATGGCTGCCATGGCCGCCACCGTCACCGAGTCGCTCTCCGTCGGCGGCATCCTGCTCGGTCGCACCATGGGCCGCTCCGACTCGCTGACCCGCTCCTTCTCGGACGAGTCCGAGGGGCTCGTCGACCTCGAGGTGCGGTCGAACATGGCGGGCCGCTGGCGGATGGCAGTCATCGGAATCGTCATGGGCGCCATGCCGGCCGTCATCTACTGGGCCGCGGGCATGGCCCTCCAGTTCGGCGGACCCGCCATCTCCATCGGCACGCTCGTCGCCTTCGTCTCGCTCCAGCAGGGCCTGTTCCGGCCGGCCGTCAGTCTGCTGTCCACCGGCGTCCAGATCCAGGCCTCGCTCGCGCTCTTCCAGCGCATCTTCGAGTACCTCGACCTGCCCATCGACATCACCGAGCCCGAGCGCCCGGTCCACCTCGACCAGATCAAGGGCGAAGTCCGCTTCGAGGACGTCGAGTTCCGCTACGACGACAAGAGCGGACCGATACTCGACGGCATCGACATCACCGTCCCCGCAGGCGGCAGCCTCGCCGTCGTCGGCCCGACCGGCGCGGGCAAGTCCACGCTCAGCTATCTGGTGCCGCGTCTGTACGACGTCACGGGCGGCCGCGTCACGCTCGACGGGGTGGACGTACGCGACCTGGACTTCGACACCCTCGCGCGTGCGGTCGGCGTCGTCTCCCAGGAGACGTACCTCTTCCATGCTTCCGTCGCCGACAACCTGCGCTTCGCCAAGCCGGACGCCACGGACGAGGAGCTGTACGCCGCCGCGAAGGCCGCCCAGATCCACGACCACATCGTGTCTCTCCCCGACGGCTACGACACGATGGTCGGCGAGCGCGGACACCGGTTCTCCGGCGGTGAGAAGCAGCGCCTGGCCATCGCCCGCACCGTCCTGCGGGACCCGCCGGTCCTGATCCTCGACGAGGCGACCAGTGCGTTGGACACCCGTACCGAGCGGGCCGTGCAGGAGGCCATCGACGCCCTGTCGGCCAACCGGACCACGCTCACCATCGCGCACCGCCTGTCCACCATTCGGGGCGCCGACCAGATCGTGGTCCTCGACTCCGGCCGTACGGCCGAACGCGGCACGCACGAGGAGCTGTTGGAGCGAGAGGGCCGCTATGCGTCCCTCGTTCGGAGGGACGCCCAACTGGAGCCAACAACATGAAGATATGTCTGATTTTTGATGATATGTGGGTTACCGTGCCCGCATGCAGACCTACATTCCGCCCACTCCGCCACGGAGAACGATTCGACTGACGCGACGGGGCCGGACCGCCCTCATCGCGACCGGAGCCGTCGTGGCGGCCGCCGCCGTGGCGGTACCCCTGCTGGGCACGGACGAGAAGGCGGGCCCCGTGTCCCTGGTGATCCCGGAAGGCTGGCGCTCCGGCCAGGTGTACGAGGCCGTCGACAAGGTTCTCGCCCTGCCCGGGGGCACCACGAAGAAGTCCCTGGACAAGGCCAACCTCAAGCTTCCGAACGACGCGAGCGGCAACCCCGAGGGCTACCTCTTCCCGGCCACGTATCCGATCGACAAGCAGTCGACCCCGGCGGCCCTGCTGTCGTACATGGTCAATACGGCGAACAAGAAGTTCAGCGGCGGGGCGGTCACGGCCGGGGCCGAGCGGAACGCGATGAACGTCTATCAGACCGTCACGGTCGCGAGCATCGTCCAGGCCGAGGCGGCCACCAAGGCGGACATGGGCAAGGTGGCCCGTGTGATCTACAACCGGCTCGACCGGGGCATGCCGTTGCAGATGGACTCCACGATCAACTACGCGCTGAACCGCAGCACGTTGCGCACCAACCAGAACGACACGCGGCTCAACAGCCCGTACAACACGTACACGCGGATGGGCCTGCCGCCCACGCCGATCGCCAACCCTGGCGAGGCGGCCATGCGTGCCGCGGTCAGCCCGACGCAGGGCGACTGGCTGTACTTCGTCACCGTCAAGCCGGGTGACACCCGCTTCACGGCCGACTACGAGGAGCACCGGAGGAACGTCGCGGAGTTCAACCGAAACGGCCACAGCGCGTCCACGTCGTCCCGCTGAGCCGCGCGCCGGTCACTGCACGGCACACCTCCGCTCGCGGAGCTTTTCAGCACGCGGCCACGAACCGTGCCCCTTCAGGGGCGCGAGGAACTGCGCGCGCAAGCCCCGCAAACCCGCCCATGCTCACCGACCTCACCGCCCGCAGAGGCGCGGGGAACTGCGCGAGAAGCCCACCGCAACCCCACCGGACGCCACCAACAGACACGCTCCGAGAGGCGTCACGCTGCGACCGGCGCAGCCAGGAGCCGCCTGATGTCCCGTACAGCGGAGCGCCCCGCACGGTTCGCTCCGATCGTGCTGGCCGACGGCCCGTACCCGACCAGATGGATCCGTGGGTCGGCGACCGCACGGGTTCCCTCGATCCGGATGCCGCCGCCGGGCTCACGCAACCGCAGCGGTGCCAGATGGTCGATCGCCGCGCGGAAACCAGTAGCCCACAGGATGATGTCGGCGTCCACGCGGCGCCCGTCGTCCCACTCCACGCCGTCCGGAGTGATCCGGTCGAACATCGGCAGCCGGTCCAGGACACCGTCCTCGATGCCCTGCCGGATCGCGTCGTTGAGCGGCAGCCCGGTCACCGACACGACACTCTTCGGCGGCAGTCCCTGACGGACGCGCTCCTCCACGAGCGCGACCGCCTCCCGGCCGACGTCCTCGGTGAACGGCCCCTCGCGGAAGACCGGTGGCCGCCGCGTCACCCAGGTGGTCCCGGCGGCGTAGGGGGCGATCTCCAGCAGATGCTGCGTACCGGACGCGCCGCCGCCCACCACGACGACCCGCTGCCCGGCGAACTCCTCAGGTCCGGGGTACTGGGCGGTGTGCAACTGCCGCCCCCGGAAGGTCTCCTGACCGGGATAGCGCGGCCAGAACGGCCGGTCCCAGGTGCCCGTCGCATTGATCAGCGCCCGCGCCGACCACGTACCGTCGGAGGTGTCGACGAGCAGCCGGCCCGCCTCGCCCTCGCGCACGGCCTTCACGTCGACCGGCCGCCGCACCCGCAGATCGAAGGTGCGCTCGTACGTGTCGAAGTACTCCGCGATGACCTCGGAGGACGGCCGCGCCGGATCCGCGTCCGTCAGCTCCATGCCCGGCAGCGCGTGCATGCCGTGCACCTTGCCGTATGTGAGGGACGGCCACCGGAACTGCCAGGCGCCGCCCGCCCGCGGCGCGTGGTCCAGGACCACGAAGTCCCGCTCCGGCTCGAAACCGGTGCGCCGCAGGTGATAGGCGCCGGCCAGTCCGGCCTGGCCGGCGCCTATGACGACGACATCGACTTCGCGTGCTGCCTGCACCCCGGTGTTGTTCACGCTTCTACTAACTTCACCGGCGGGCCGGATCTTCCCGGGACACCTGGATTTCAGGGACACACGGACTTCCCGGGGCCACGGTGCTAACGGCCGCTCGCGACCAGGATCGGCGCCCCGTTCGCGGGAACGCGCGGTAGCAGTCCACGTACGGCCAGCTCGGGAATCACGCCCTCCCCGAACCAGTACGCCTCCTCCAGATGCGGATACCCGGAGAGCACGAAGTGGTCGATGCCCAGCGCGTGGTACTCCTCGATCCGGTCGGCGACCTCGGCATGGCTGCCGACCAGAGCCGTGCCGGCCCCGCCGCGCACGAGACCCACGCCCGCCCACAGGTTCGGCGAGATCTCCAGCCGGTTCCGGTCGCGGGAACCGCCGTGCAGCGCGAGCATGCGCTGCTGGCCGACCGACTCGCTGCGGCCGAGCGCGGCCTGCGCGGCCGCGATGGACTCCGGATCGAGGTCGTCGAGCATGCGCCGCGCCGTCGCCCACGCCTCGGCCGACGCGTCCCGCGAGATGGTGTGCAGGCGGATGCCGAAGCGGACCGTACGCCCCTCGCGCTCGGCGAGGGAGCGAATCCAGTCGATCTTCTCCTTGACCTGCGCCGGTGGTTCGCCCCAGGTCAGATACACATCCGCGTGCCGGGCCGCGACCGGCCCCGCGGCCGCCGAGGAACCACCGAAGAAGATCTCCGGCAGCGGATCCGGCGGCAGCGCGGTCAGCCCGCCCTCGACCTGGTAGTGCGCGCCGTCGAAGTCGTACGGCTGCCCGCTCCACACTCCTCGTACGACGGACAGGAACTCGTCCGTGCGCGCGTACCGCTGGTCGTGGCCGAGTTGGTCGCCGAAGCGCCGCTGCTCGGTGGAGTCGCCGCCGGTGACGACGTTCAGGAGCAGCCGGCCGCGCGTGATGCGCTGGTACGTGGCCGCCATCTGCGCGGCGAGCGTCGGCGAGATGACGCCGGGCCGGAACGCGACCAGGAACTTCAGCCGCTCGGTGTGCTGGGCCAGCGCCACCGTCGTCAGCCAGGCGTCCTCGCACCAGGTGCCGGTCGGGGTGAGAACCGCCTCGAAGCCCAACTGCTCGGCCGCCTTGGCGATTTGGGCCAGGTACTCGATGTCGGGCGCGCGCACTCCGCTGACCGGCCGGGCGCGGTCGACGGGGTTGGCGGCGTAGGCGTGCCGGTCCACGAGGGTGCGGCCGTCGCCGCCCGTCGGCAGGAACCAGTGGAGATGTACGGTCATCGGTTCACGACTCCTTCGAGGCGCGGGGAGTGGTGGTGGACGGCGGCAGGTCGCTGTTGAAGCGGGTGTCCACGAAGTCGGCGAAGTCGACCTTGCGGGGGATGAGCTTCAGGCCGGTGAAGGTGTCCGCGATCTCCTGCTCGGAGGCGATGAGCGGCCTGTCGAGAGCCACCGCGATCCGGGTCGCGTTGGACCGCTTCACCGAGGCGAGCGCCACCTCATAGGGCAGCCCCGTGTCCTTCGCCCAGACCTTGGCCCATTCCTCCGGGTGCTCGTAGACCCAGTCCTGTGCGCGCTGCAACCGTTCCAGGTAGTCGCCGATCGCCGCGACCTTCTTCTTGTCCTTGAGCGCTCCGGGCGCGGCCACCTGGAAGTTGAGGCCATTGACCACGCCTTCGCCGTCCGCCAGGATCCGGCCCTGCTTGGCCTGCAGTACCTGAGAGGTGTACGGGTCCCAGACCGCCCAGGCGTCGATCTTGCCGGCGGTGAACGCGGCCAGCGCGTCGGCGGGCTGGAGGTACTTCACGTCGACATCGCTCAGCTTCAGCCCGGCCTCCTGGAGTGAGGCGATCAGCTGGTAGTGCGCGGACGAACCCTGCGCCACCGCGACCGACTTGCCCTTGAGTTCCGAGGTCTTCGTCAGCTTCGAGTCAGTGGGTATCAGAAGGGCCTCGCCCTTTGACCGGCCGCGCCAGGCACCCACCACCGTGATCTTGGAGCCCGCGCCCGCCGCGAAGATGGGCGGGGTGTTGCCGACGCCGCCGATGTCGACGGCCTTCGCGTTGACAGCCTCCAGGAGCGGTGGACCGGACGTGAAGGTCGACCACTTGATCTTGTAGTCCAGGTTCGTCAGCTCCCCGGCGGCCCGCAGCACGGCTTCCGAACCGCCTTTCTGGTCACCGACGTTGAGCGTGAGGGAGCCCTGGCCGTCGGTTCCGCCACCTGTCGAGGTATCGGCCGCCGAGTTCCCGCCGCAGGCGGCGACGAGCAGAGCAAGGGGGATCAGCAGGGTGGGGGTGAGGCGTCGGGGCATGACGATTCCGTTCGGTTGCTTCAGGTGAGGGTTGAGAGTCGACTGGGCGGTGCAGGAGGAGGGTTCAGGCTGCTTCGGCGGCCGTCTCCACGCCCAGCCGTTCCAGCAGACCGGCGCGCAGCTCGGCGAACCGCGGGTCGGTGATGTCGCGCGGACGGTCCAGATCGACCGTGGTCTCGTACGCGATGACGCCGCCGTCCATCACGAGGACGCGGTCGGCGAGCAGTACCGCCTCCTCCACGTCGTGCGTGACCAGGAGCACGGCGCAGCCGCGGCGCCGCCACAGCTCGCCGACGAGCCGCTGCGCCTTGATCCGGGTCAGTGCGTCAAGCGCGCCGAACGGCTCGTCGAGCAGCAGCAGATCGGGTTCGCGCACCAACGCGCGGGCCAGCGAGGCGCGTTGGGCCTCGCCGCCGGACAGCGTCTTGGGCCAGGCGTCGCAGCGCTGGGTGAGACCGACCTCCGTCAACGCCTGTGCGGCGACGGCGCGTTCGGGTTTCCCGGGCAGTCCGAGCAGGACGTTGCGCCACACCCTCTTCCACGGCATCAGCCGGGGTGCCTGGAAGGCGACGGCCTTGCGGCGCGGGACGAGGACGGTGCCCTCGATGTCGCGGTCGAGCCCGGCGAGGATGCGCAGCAGAGTGGACTTGCCGCAGCCGCTGCGGCCGAGGAGAGCCACGAACTCGCCCGGCTCCACGTCGAGTTGGAGGTTGTCGATTACGGCGCGGCCGTCGAAGGCGCGAGTCAGGCCTGCCACCCGTACGGCCGAGGCGGGGGCGGTCGCGGACTTCTGGTCATGCGGGGGAGTGGTCACCTGACTCACCGGCCCGTGAACGTCGGTCGCCATTGCAGCAGCAGCCTTTCGAGGGAGCGGACGATGTAGTCGGCGAGCAGGCCGAGGAAGGCGTAGACGATCAGGCAGACCACGATCACGTCGGTACGCAGGAAATCGCGCGCCTGGACCATCAGGAAACCGATGCCGGCGTCCGCGTTGATCTGCTCGGCGAAGACCAGCGCCAGCCAGGCGATGCCCAGCGAGTAGCGCAGGCCGGTCATCGCACCGGGGAGGGCGCCGGGCAGGACGACATGCCGTACGAGCCCCCAGCGCGACAGGCCCAGAGACTCCCCGGCCTCGATCAGCTGGGAGTCGACGCCGCGGATGCCCGCGTACACGTTGAGGTAGAGCGGGAAGGACACGCCAAGCGTGATGATCGCGACCTTCGGGGCCTCGCCGATGCCGAACCAGATGATGAACAGCGGGATCAGACCGACGAACGGCACGGTCCGCAGCATCTGGACGCTCGCGTCGACGAGGTCCTCGCCGATCCGGAACAGGCCGGAGACCAGGGCGAGTCCGGTGCCCACGACGGTGCCGAGCAGGAGTCCCACGGCGACGCGCTGAAGCGAGACGCCCATCGCGTTCGGCAGGGACCCGTCGGAGATCAGATCGCCGGCGACCCGCGCGATCGTGCCGGGCGAGGCCAGAACGTCGGAGGTCAACACACCCGTACCGCTTAGGACTTGCCACAGGGCGAGCAGCAGGAGGGGACCGGAGGTGCGGCGCAGCCAGCGGGGAACGCGGGTGCGGCGGGTCGAGGTGGGGACGATGGGTTCGAGGTCGGGCTGGGCGTGGTCGGGGTGACCGACGTGCCTGGACGTCGACATTCCCGAAATATCGGATTCATGAGAGTCCGGCGGGGCATGGCTGATGCTCATGAGGGCTCCACGGCTGGAGAGCAAGGGGAGGGGTACGCGTCAGCGCCCGGACATCCGATTCCGGTCCCGATTCCGGTCCCGGTTCAGATCAGACGTACGGGCATGCTGAGGCGCAGAAGAGAGAAGCGCGAGAAAAGCGAGTGGGAGGCGTCAGTGGCCGCGGCGACACGCGGCGGAGGCCACCCGCAGCAGGTCGATGTGACCGCGCGTGGTGAGCAGAGCTGAACGCAACATGCGGCTGAAAGTAGCCAGTTCGGCCGCGTACGGTCAATGGTGTCTCGCGGAATGGACCTCGCGTATCACGGGGCGGTGGGTCGACCGTGTGCGCAATCGCGCGGATGCGCGAGGGTGCGCGAGGATTGATTCATGTCCGATGTCTTCACCACCCGCGTCCTGAACGTCGCCTCCGGATCCAGCGAAACGGTCGTCGACCTCACCCGTGAATGCGAGGCCTTCCTCCGGGAGGTGGCGGGCGACCGCGACGGCCTGCTCAATGTTTTTGTGCCCCACGCGACAGCCGGTGTGGCCCTGATCGAGACGGGTGCCGGCAGCGACGACGACCTGCTCGCCGCCCTCCAGTCCCTGCTCCCCGCGGACGACCGCTGGCAGCACCGCCATGGAAGCCCCGGCCACGGTCGTGACCATGTCCTCCCGGCGATCGTCCCTCCGCATGCCACGTTGCCGGTGCTGGGGGGTCGCCTGGAGCTGGGGACATGGCAGTCGGTGTGTCTGGTCGACACTAATCGCGACAATCCGGACAGAAGGGTTCGGCTGTCGTTCCTTGGGTGAGGCCCGAGGTGTGACGACTCTAGTGCCGCATCAAGCAACGTTCGCCCTGTTCACGACCTCGCGGAGGCGTTCGTCGGCGGCGTGCTTGTTCCGCCAGATGATGTAGCGGCGGATCATGCTGCCTTGCTCCTTGTGGCTGGCGTGGT
>NZ_JBQQCG010000089.1:0-49459 GCF_052245575.1 Streptomyces sp. 2A115
GGTGGGGGCGGAGGCCCTGAGGGCTGGGGCCCTGGGGGCCCTGACGGCTTGCGGCCCAGTCAGGTGCGCCCCGTAAGGGGCGCGGGGAACTGCGCGACAAGCCCCCACCCACCCGCAGCGAACACACTGCCCCCAGCCACCCCTCCCCGGCCGGGGTCTGGGGGCGGAGCCTCCAGTTTCGGGAAGGGGTGGGGTTGGGGGAAACGGAGCCGGCCACATGCACCCCCACGCACCCGCCCCCTTCAACCGTCCCCGCCGGCACGGTGGGCGGTTCCGGCGCGGGACATGTGTCACGGAGAGCTGTGGTTCCGTTGGGGCGGGGCGGAGCCTAGGGTCGAAGCATGTTCGCTGCCTACGCTGCCCGCATTGACCGTGACCAGCCCTTGAACGGCCTCGAGTTGGGGGAACGGCCCACCCCCGAGGCCCGTCCCGGCTGGACGACCGTGAACGTAAAGGCCGCCTCCCTGAACCACCACGACCTCTGGTCGCTGCGTGGTGTGGGGCTCGCGGAGGACAAGCTGCCGATGATCCTCGGGTGCGACGCGGCAGGCGTCGACGAGGACGGCAACGAGGTCGTGCTGCACTCCGTCATCGGGCAGACGGGGCACGGCGTGGGGCCGAAGGAGCCGCGCTCCATCCTCACGGAGAGGTATCAGGGGACGTTCGCCGAGCAGGTGTCCGTGCCCGTCTGGAACGTCCTGCCGAAGCCCAAGGAGCTCTCCTTCGAAGAGGCCGCCTGTCTCCCCACGGCCTGGCTGACGGCGTACCGCATGCTCTTCACCAACGCGGGCGTACGTCCCGGAGACTCGGTTCTCGTCCAGGGCGCCGGAGGCGGTGTCGCCACCGCCGCGATCGTGCTGGGCAAGGCGGCGGGGCTGCGCGTCTTCGCCACCAGCCGTGACGAGGCGAAGCGCAAGCGGGCCGTCGAACTGGGCGCGGTGGAGGCCTTCGAGTCCGGGGCCCGGCTGCCGCAGCGCGTGGACGCCGTCATCGAGACCGTCGGCGCCGCCACATGGTCCCACTCGGTCAAGTCCCTCAAGCCCGGCGGCACCGTGGTCATCTCGGGTGCCACGAGCGGCGACCGCCCCTCGCATGCCGAACTGACCCGCGTCTTCTTCCTCGAACTCAAGATCGTCGGCTCCACGATGGGCACGAAGGACGAACTCGAGGACCTACTGGCTTTCTGTGCCGCCACCGGCGTCCGTCCTGTCATCGACGAGGTCCTTCCGCTGGACCGGGCCCGCGAGGGCTTCGAACGGATGGAGTCCGGCGAACTCTTCGGCAAGGTCGTGCTGACGGCCCCCTGATCCGACGCCTCCCGCACACCCCTGGGCGTCAACTCCGGTTGACACCGAGGGGTGTGTCAACCTACGTTGACACCATGACCGAAGCAACGGATCTCGCCGAGCGCGCGGGCGACCGCGATCCGCGGATCGGGCTGCGGGCCGTCTCCGCGTTGCGGCGACTGGTGGAGCAGCTCGAAGCGGTGCAGGTGCGCAGTGCGCGCAATCAGGGTTGGTCGTGGCAGGAGATCGCCGCGGAGTTGGGTGTCAGCAGGCAGGCCGTGCACAAGAAGTACGGGAGGCAGTGATGTTCGAACGGTTCACCAAGGACGCCCGCGCGGCGGTACTCGGCGCGGTCGGCCACGCCGAGCGGCTGGGCGCGGAGGCGGTCGAGGAACAGCACATGCTGCTGGCCCTGCTCGACCGTGAGGCCACTCGCGGCTCGTTCGCCCTGGCGTCGCTGGGGCTCGCGGGTCGCAGGGAGTCCGTCGAGCGGGCCCTGGCCGAGGCGCGGCGCCGGGGCGGGCTGTCCCGTGCCGACGCGGACGCGCTGTCCGGCCTCGGTATCGATCTCACGGAAATCGTCTCCCGGGTCGAAGAGGCGCATGGTGAGGGTGCGTTGGCGGCTGAGGGGAAGCGCGGCGGGGGAGAGGGCGGACGAGGGAAGGGGTGGTGGTCCGGGTTTGTCGGCGGGCATCGTCCGTTCACTCGGGGTGCCAAGGATCTCCTCACGGAATCTCTGCGTATGGCTCTCGCCCAGCGGGACCGGTGCATCGGCGACGAGCACCTCCTCCTCGCTCTCACCGCCCGCCCTGGCGTTCCCGCGGAGGTGCTGGCCGACCATGGGGTGACGTACGCGTCGCTGCGGCGGGTGCTGTATGGCGGGGGAGAGGCTAAGGCGGGCTGAGGGGAGGGGGAGGGGGAGGGCCAGGTGGGGGAGGGGGGAGAGGGCCGAGGCGGTTCGGGCTTGGTCCGCCTCGAACCCGCCCCGCGCCCTCTGCCCCGCGCCCTCTGCCCCGCGCCCTCTGCCCCACGTCCCCGCCTCCCCTGCCCGCGCTCCGGTTCCCGCCCCCGTGGCGGGCCTCCGCTCAGGCTTTGGGTGTGCGCAGCATCGCCGCTATGTGCGCCGCCGCCGTCGACAAGTGGCGGCGGGCGTCGCGTAGCTGCTCCTCCGTCACCCCGTGGTCGCGGGCCGTGTCGCGGATGTCGTCGCGGAAGCGGTCCAGGAGGCGGTCGAGATCGCGGGCGGGGTCGCCCGTGGAGTCCTCGTGGGCCCAGGCGGGTTCGTAGTCGGCGGGGAAGTCCTCAGGGGTGACCGTGTAGTCGGGCTTCTTCGTCTCCGGCCGGCCGAAGCCGAAGTCCTTCCCGAAGTCCTTGCCGAAGTCCTTGCCGAAGCCCTTTCCGAACTCCCCGAATTCCTTGGCCAGTTCGGTGAGACCCTCACGGACGCCCGTCGGCCAGTCACCCCGTGCGAAGTGGTCCTGCACCTGCTCCTGTACGTGCTTTGCGACGCGCTGGAACTCCTCCTGAGCCTGGGCCCGGGCCCGCTCCTGCGCCTCCTTGGCCTGGTGGCGTGCCCGCTGGGCCTCCTCGCGGGCCCGTCGGCTCTCGTCCTTGGCGCGCCGGGCCTGCTCCTTCCACTCCTGCTTGACGCGGCGCATCTCCTCCTTCGCGGCACGCCACGCCTCCTTGTCCCCGAACTCCGTGAAGTCCCCGATGGGACTCTCGTGTTCACTCCGAGGGCCCTTGGCGCCGGCCCCCGTTGAACCCCGCCGCGCCTCGGTCGCCGCCGCCCGCATTTCGCGGCGCAGGTCGCCCGCCGCGCCCCGGACATCGGCACGGATCTCCGCGGCGAGCTCCGCGACCGACTCGCGGATCTCCAGCTCCAGGTCGGCCAGTTCACCGCTGCGGTCGGCCAGTTCGGCCCGGCCCGCGTCGGTGATCGAGTACACCTTGCGGCCGCCCTCGGTGGTGTGCGTGACCAGGCCCTCGGCCTCCAGTTTGGCCAGCCGGGGGTACACGGTGCCGGCCGACGGCGCGTACAGCCCCTGGAAGCGCTCCTCCAGGAGTCGGATCACCTCGTACCCGTGGCGCGGCGCCTCGTCCAGCAGCTTCAGCAGGTAGAGCCGCAGGCGGCCGTGGGCAAAGACGGGTGCCATGTCAGAGCCCCTTCGCTTGGGTCGGGCCTTCGGGCGATTCGCCGCTCGGGCTGGGGGTGGATCCGCCGCTGGGACTCTGCGCAGGCCCGCCTATGGGGGTGTGAGCAGGCTCGTTGGTGGGGGTATGGGCAGGACCGTTGGTCGGGCTGTGGGCAGAACCGTTGGTCGTTTCGGTGGGCGGGGTGGTGTTTGCTGCCCCGGCCTGCCAGTCCGCCTCCTCGTCCCACGGCTCGTCCTCCGCCGGAGGCCTCCGTAGCAGCGCAATCGAGCCGGAGACGGTCGTCGCCTTCAACCGTCCGTTCCCCGCGCCCAGCCTGCCCGTGATCTTCTTGGCGCCCCACATGCCACCGACCCGGAGATCCTCGAAGGCGCTGGAGACGGTACCGCTGGCCGTGTCCACCTCGACCTCCGCGTCCGCCGGATGCGGCAGGCGGATGGCGATCTCGCCCGAGATGCTGGTCAGGCTGATGTCGCTGGGGCGGCCGGCCGAGTCGAGGTCGACGATCAGGGAGCCGCTGACCGACTCGGCCCGCACGGACGGGCTCGAGCCCTCGATGACGGTCAGGTCGCCGGAGACGGAGTTGAGGCGGAGGTCGCCGGCGAGGGCCTGTGCCTCCACGTTCCCGGACACCGTGTCCGCGCGGACCGGGCCCGAGAGTCCGACGAGTGTCGTGTCGCCGGAGACGCCCTTCACGACCGCGCGCCCGTCGATCCCGGAGATCACGGCGGTTGCGCTGACCACGCCCACCTCCACGTGGGTACGCGCCGGAACCGCCACGGAGACCACCGCGCTGCGGCGCCAGCCCTTGCGGTCGAGCCACTTGAGGAAGCCCTTCCACGGCAGGTCCTCGTACGCGACCGTGAGAGTGCCGTCCTTCTGGGTCACCATCAAGGGTGGTCCCTCTATCGAGGACACCTCCAGTCGAGGGGAACCCTCGTCGACACCCACGACGTTCACCGTTCCATTGGCGATGCGCACATGGAGAGCCGTCACCGGTTCGTCGAACGTGAGCTTCCTGGGCTCTGCGACGGACCACTCGGACATGGTGCTGACCTCCTCGACGGGGTGGGACACGACACGCCATATCGCGTCTTCCAATAGACACGATATATCGCGGATCCGGGAAGTCAAGGCACTCGTTCCGGTGATCCAGGAGGGATCAATCGGAACAAAATTGAAAAATCACGATCAATGCCCACTCGGTCAGCCGGGAGTGGAGCGTGCCGGCCCCGAGGGCAAGCCCTGGCCGCACGGCGACGAACCGGTCGACAGCGTCCTCACCGGCTGGGGTCACCGCCCTCGCCGTCGGCGCTCCCTGGTCCGTACTCGCTCTCTGGTGGGACGCCGACTCACAGCGGCTGCACCCTCGCAGCCCGCCTGGGCATCACCCCCGGCGAACCCGCCGACCACCTCGGCGAGGTGGCCCACGTTCAGCCCGACGCCCGCCCTGTCGAAAGGGCCGGCCGGCGGCCCCTGGCTCCCCTGGCCGGGCAGCCCCCGGCCAGCGCGCTCACCCTCGCCCTCGCCCAGTTGGCGGCTGACTAGTCGCTCACCGCCTGGGGAGAGCACGGCTGCGCAGCGGCGGCTGGATCACGGCGGGGCGCTGCTGCCGGCGCACGGGCGCTCGTATTGGCGTACGACTTCATGCGCCCGTGCGACTGGTTCCTTGGCGGGTGGCACTGGCTCCCTGCCAGGTGGCAAAGGAGCCCGCGAGCGGAGAGGAAGGCGCATTCGGGACGTGCGCGGACCCGTGCCCGGACCCGTGCCCGGAAGTGAGGCCCGGACCCGCACCTGGACCCGGCCGGGAAGGCCCGGCCCGGGGAGCATCTGCAGGAGGCGAAGCCGCAGGCCGGAACAAGCCGCATGCCGGAACAAGCCGCATGCCGGAACAATCTGTCCCGTGGAGAGCCCGCGCCGAAAAACTCGCCGCTCCCGTCATACCTACGCCCCGCCCGACGCAGGCGTGGCTCGCGCACCCTCCGAGCGAGTCCGGCCTGCGGAGCCGCACCCGCCGCAAGTCCTCCCAGCGCGACCCCCGTCCGGCGAAGCCCCTACCCTTCGTCCTCCTCGTCGTCCAGACGCGCCAGCCACGTGGCCAGCCGCTCCACCGGTACCTCGAAGTCCGGATTGAGATCGACGAACGTACGCAGCTGCTCGGCGAGCCACTCGAAGGTGACCTCCTCCTCGCCGCGCCGCTTCTCCAGTTCCTCGATGCCACGGTCGGTGAAGTACACGGGTGCTCTCCTGGGGGCGTGGTTCTGACCTCTCCAGGTTATGCGGAATCGAATCCCCGACCGCACCTGGCCGAACCGGCTCCGACGCGCGCGTGGACGGGCACAATGGGCGTACCGAGATCCACGAACGCCAACAGAAGCCGGTTTTCCGGGAGTTGGTGGGCGGCACGAGGGGAGCCATGGAGAGGAAGATCCAGGAGATCGAGCTGCCTGGAGGGGAGAAGGTGCTCGCCCGGGTCAGTGTGATCGCACCCGAGGAGATGCCCGGGAGCGAGGGCGACTTCGCCTACGAGGACGTCGGCGCCACCGAGCACATGGCAGCCCGTGTCGACCAGCTCAACGAACTGGTCCGGGGCGTCGGCGGCGCCGTACTCGGCGCGGCGCGCGCGGTTCGGCCCGATGAGGTCAGCGCGACGTTTGGCGTCGAACTGGTGCTGAAGCCGGGCAAGGCAGTCGCGCTCCTCGCTGACGGAGAGGCCAAGGCGTCCCTCTCCGTCACCCTCACCTGGCGTGGGGACAGTGGCGCGAGCGCGGACGGCACAGGCGGCACGAGTGGTACCGAGAACGCCGATGGCACCGTGCGCGCGGACAGCGCCACAAGCGCGAGCAGCGCCGTGACGGAGGCCGGCATCGCGAGCGTGCCCGCCGTCATCCTCGGCGGCCAGGATCCCGCTCCCGCATGACCGCGGGCCGCCTCGACGCACTGGCCGTCCGCGCCACCGTGCGGATCGGTCCGGACACCGCGCCCGGCACCTTATGGGGCAGCGGCTTCTTCGTCGCGCCCGGCTGGGTGCTGACCTGCGCGCACATCCTGCCCCTCGACAAGGGGCCGGAGAACGTCGGCACGCTGCGCGTGCACGGGCACCAGCTGACGGCCCGGGCCCGGCTCGGCTACTGGCTCGGCGGCGGCGCCGATCCCGAGCAGGACCTGGCGCTCGTACGGCTGCTCGAGGATCCGCCCGATGCACCCCACGCCTGCGTACGGCTGACCGACCGGTACGACCCGCCGCACCGAATCACCGCGTTCGGCTGGCGCATCCCGCCGAACGGGGAGCCTCAGCGCTGGAGCGGACACAGCGAGTGCAACGGCCGCGACGGCTCGTACGGCCTTACCCTCGCGCCCCAGATGGAGATCCCGCATGGCGCGTCCGGCGGACCGTTGCTGGACCGGGAGCACGGCGTGGTCGCGGGCGTCGTCAAGGCGCGTCGTGCTCAGAAGGACGGCGGTCTGGCCGTTTCGGCGACAGCGCTGCGCGGCTTCCGCGAGGCGCGGCCGGTGGGCGGCGAGAACGGCCTGGGCAGTGACCCGTACGCGGCACTGATCCGCGAGCACGATCGCTGGCACCAGCGCGTCGCGGGCAGTCAGTCGTGGGTGCGGGCGCAGGACGAGACGCGCGACGGTGGTCTGCGGAACTGGGTGCCTCGGGACAGCGCCGAGGCGTCCGCGCTGCTGGCCGCCCTGCCGCGGCCCGAGTCGTCGGCCGGCCTGCGGCGGCTGATCGCCCGGGTGCTCGGCTACGAGCCGCTGTGGGAGGACGAGACGGCTCCCGTCGACTGGCGCGACGGTCAGGGCTGGCTGTACGACACGCCGGATGACGTCGACATCCGCTCGCTGCACTACCTGCGGGCGGTGGCGCGGGCGAACGCGTGCGCCGCCGCCGGCGAGTTGGAGCGCTGGGTGGAGCGGCGAGCCGGTCGACTGCCCGATCACCTGCGGGCGTTGCTGATCGAGAAGGACATGTCCGAGTACGCGCCCCACTGTCACCGCCCGCCGGTGAGTACCCCGCGCCCGCTCGCGAGTGACAACGGTGAACACCCCGTCGTGGCCGTTGAGCTGGAACCGGACGTCTTCCGGCCGCGGGACCGTTTCCACTGGCGGGTCTGGTCCTGGTACGGCGGCGCTGACACAGCGCAGGTTCTGGACCAGGACACGGACGGAGAGGGCGTCTCGCGCACGGAGCTGCCGTACGTGCTGAACGCGCCGCTGAGCCGGGCCTTCGGGCTGCTCGACGCGGGGGAGCGCCGGGCGCGGCTCGAACTCGCGCTGCCCGTCGAGCACTTCGACATGGACGCGCACGCGTGGGGCCCGGTCGTCCGCAGGATCAGACCGCACGCCGCCGACCGGCCCTTCGGAGTGCACCGGCAGGTCGTCCTGCGCAGTTCGAAACGGCGCGGTGAACCGGCCGACGTGTGGCGGGAGCGCTGGAGCGGTGTCCTGGACGGCAGTCTCAAGGCGCTGCCCGTGCACTCGCCCGTCTACGCCAAGGAAGCACTCGACACGGCGCCGCCCGGCACGGTGCCCGTGATGTGCCGCACCCCGGCCGAGAGCGTCGACTCGCTGGCCGAGGCGATCGGTGCCGGATACGGCGTCGCCCTGTGGAGTCTCACCGCTGAGCACGCGTACGGCTGTGGCGAGCCCTGCGACGAACTGCACACCAGAGCCGCGGAGTTGCTGAGCGGGGCGGAGGGGGCGACCGCCCTGCCGGAAGCGCTGAGGGTGCTGCGTGAGCGCGTCAGTCTGGCGGACCAGGGAGCGGAGTGGGCGGAACACCTCGCGCTTCTCTACGACGATCCGCGCCGCCCCATCCCCCACTACGACGACCTGTTGGACTCCCCCTCGTGACGGACCGGACCACCCCAAGGAGAACCCTCGTGACGACCCCTGACTGGTTCATCTTCCGGGGCGACGGCGAACAGCACGACGGCGTCGCGGGACTGCCGGACCCGCCGCCGTGGCGGGACTTCGACGGCGGCCCCGTCATCAACGGGGCTCCCCGGCTGGGCACCGAGTCCACCCGGCGTCTGGGCACCCATGGCCTGCGTTCGCTCGCCTGGCGCCCGGAGGAGCTGGAGCTGATCAACGCGGCGCTCTATCTGCGCCGCCCGCTCCTGGTGACCGGAGACCCCGGCTCCGGCAAGTCCACCCTCGCCCATGCCATCGCCCACGAACTGGGTCTCGGCCGAGTGCTGCACTGGCCCATCGTGAGCCGCACGACCCTGCGAGACGGCCTCTACACGTACGACGCGATCGCCCGGCTCCAGGACATGCAGATGGCCAAGGAGCGGGGGGAGCCGTACACCGAGGACATCGGGGAGTACCTGCGGCTCGGCCCGCTCGGCACCGCCCTGCTGCCTTACGAGCGCCCGCGCGTGCTCCTCGTCGACGAGCTCGACAAAAGCGACATCGACCTGCCGAACGACCTCCTGAACGCTCTGGAAGAGGGCGAGTTCCGAATCGCCGAGCTGCAGCGCATCGCCCGCCGCCAGTCCAAGGTCCCCGTCCTCACGGACGACGACGAGCGGGCACCGGTCAAGGACGGGCGCGTACGCTGCCGTGCCTTCCCCATCGTCGTCATGACCAGCAACGGCGAGCGCGACTTCCCCGCTCCTCTGCTCCGCCGCTGCCTCCACCTCGACCTGCCCTCGCCACGGAACGACGAGTGGGGCGCCGCGCGCCTGGGCGCCATGGTCCGTGCCCACTTCGGCGACGGCGACATGGCCGCCAACGATGAGCTGATCTCGTCGTTCCTCCAGTCCAGCCCCGGCTCACTGCGCGCCGCCGACCAGCTCCTCAACGCCATCTACCTCACCCAGGAGGCGGTACGCGACAGCGAGCCGGATCGGCGGCGGCTCGCGAAGCTGTTGATGCGGCCGCTCGACCACGGTGAGCACGGGGCGCGCTGATGCCCGCCACACCTGCGCCCCGGGTGTCCGACGACCTGCTGAACGACCTGGCCGAGCGGCTGCGCGTCTCGCTCGGCGCCGAGCCGTCGGCGCGCGAGCTGGCGGAGGCGTTGTGGCTGGCCCGGCACGTGGCAGACGCTGACGTACGCCAGGACGAGCCGCAGGAGCCGGTGGAGCCACAGCTCTCCGACGCCGGGCACACCCCGCTCACCTGGTCGCCGCCGGACGCTCCGGCCACAGCTCCCGGCGCCACCACCCTCGAACTTCCCGACCGCACTCGTCTGTACGCGGACCAGCCGGGCCCCGCCCGGCGGACTCCCGTCGACGCGCCGGACGACGACAGCCTCGTACGCGTACACGTCCCCATGGCCACCGCGCTTCCGCACTCCCTCGGTCTCCAACGGGCGCTGCGCCCCCTCCAGCGCTACCACCCGCCCGTTCGCACCCCCGCCCACCGAATCGACGAGCAGGCCACCGCGGAACGGGCGGCCGAGACGCGGCTGCTGCTTCCCGTGCTGCGCGCCGACGCCCGTCGCGAGGCCCGGCTGCGGCTCCTCATGGACGCCTCGACGTCAACCGCCGTATGGGACAGCACACTCGAGGAACTGGCGCAGATCTGTGCGGGGCTCGGAGCCTTCCGTGAGGTTCCGGTGCACTACGTCCACGAGGGCGCCGACGGGCGGCTGGGCGTGGGTACTTCGCGGAATCCGGACGCTCAGCTCCGTGCCGCGGAACAGTTGCGTGATCCCACCGGGCGACAGCTGACGCTGGTACTCAGCGACTGCGCCGGACCGCTGTGGCGTTCCGGACAGATGCAGCGGCTACTGCACCACTGGGGTCAGGTGGCGCCCGTCGCGCTCCTCCAGCCCCTGCCGCAGCGCATGTGGCGCCGTACGCACCTGCCGGCACTGCCCGGAAGGCTACGGCGGCGTGAAGGGCTCGGCGCACGCCTTGAGTTCACGCCGGCGGACGGCTCTTCCCCGCCCGGCGCACTGCCCGTGCCCGTGCTGTCCCCCACGCGTACCGCCCTCGGTGTCTGGGCGCGGCTGCTCTCCGGCAGTACGGGTCTCTCGCTGCCGGGCGCGGCGGCCTGGGTGCACGCCGCCCACCCCGCCTCACCGCCGCGTCCCGCCCACCCTGCCGCCGATGCCGAAACCCTCGTCGCCGCCTTCCGCCGCACCGCTTCCCGCCAGGCCACGTCCCTCGCCGTCGCCTTCTCGGCCGTCCCGCTCACTCTGCCCGTGATGCAGCTCGTCCAGCGGGCGATGCAGCCGCGGAGCGGGCCGACGGTACTGGCCGAAGTGCTGCTGAGCGGGCTGTTGGAACGGGGCCCCGAAGAGGGCTGGTACGAATTCCGGCCCGGCGTACGGGAGCTGCTCCTTCAGCTGCTGGCCAAGGGGGACGCGCTGCTGGTCCTCAAGCACTGCGGGGAGTATGTGGAACGGTACTTCGGCAGGCGGGCCCGGAACTTCCCGGCTCTCGCCCTGGCCCGCCTGAGTGGGGTCGAGCCGCCACTCGAGGGTGTGGAGGCGGTGCCCGAGGCGTTCGCCGAGGTTTCGGCGCTGGTGGTGGGGCGGTACGGAGTCGCTCCGCCGCCGGAGCAGCCCGTTCAGCGGGAGACCGTCGAAATCGTCTACACCGCCGCGGAGACGCCGTGGGTGACCTGGCTGACCTACGTGCTGGCCTCGTGCGGGCACGAGGTGAACTGGCGGAAGTGGGGGGACGCGGTGCGGCTCGACGCGGTCCTGGGGCGGTTGCGTGACCGGCATCCGGAACGGCCCGTGCTGCTCCTGGTGGGTGACTGCTACGAGGGGAGTGGCGACGCATGGCTGGATTTCCTCGACCGCTTCGAGCGCAACCGGCAGTTCATCACCGTCGACGTGCAGAGTGCCCTGCCGTTCCGGTTCTCCCTGCCACGATTGACCCTCTCGCACGCGGGCGAAGCCCTGGCCAGGTGGCGGCTGCTCAAGCGACTCGGCATCCCGCAGAGTGCGTACGCGCCCGGGACGCGGCAGAGCCCGCCCTTCCCGGATCCCGCGCGGATCGTCCGGGGCGAGGTGCCCGCGCGTACGCCTGGATATGTCTACCGGCAGGAGCTGCTCGGACAACTCCGGGAGAAGTTGACGAGCCGCCATCACCGCTCGGCCGCCTGCGCTTTGGTCGGCTCGTCCGCGTCCGGCAAGTCACAGCTCGCCGCCGAGTACGTGCACCGTCACGGAGACGAGTACGACATCGTGTGGTGGGTCCGCGCCGACGACCGCTCAGCACGTGTCGAGACCCTGGCGGAGTTCGCGTCCGAACTCGTGCCTGCCCCGGAGTCCCGTGAACGGGTCGGGGAGCTCCTCCGCGACCTGGGAGCGGCCGGTCTTTCCTGGCTGGTCGTCCTGGACGGCTGGGACGACCCGGAGGACGCGTCGGACCTTCTCCTCAGCGGCGGCCACGTCCTGATCACCTCCCGCGACACGAGGTGGGCGCAGAAGGTCGACACCCTGCGGATGGGCTCAACCGCCACGCACGAGCCGTTCGTTCATGACGCCGACCGTGAGGAACTCGTCCGCCGCGCCGTCGTCCGGGTCGACGCCCCGGGAACTCCGAGTGGTGCGAGGACAGGCAGCGGATTCTTCCTGGCACCCGGCTGGGTGGTCACCTGCGCGAGCGTGGTCGGGCAGCGACAGGAGGCCCGCGGCCCGGACGGACACTCCGCCGTCGGCGTCACCACGATGGACGGGCAGCGCTACCGGGTCGAACAGGTCCGAGAGGTGGGCGACTTGGCGCTGCTTCGGGTGCCGGGAGCGGTAGATCCCGACTGTCTGTGGCTCACCGACAAGCCGCATGTGCCCATAGGCGAGGCGACCCTGTACGGCACGACCGGGCCGACGGACGCGCCACGTATGACCACGGTGAGCGTGGCGATGGCGGGGGAACTGGGCAGAGACGTGTTGAGGGTCAGCGCCGAACGGGTTCCCCCTCCCGCGGCTTCGGGCAGCCCTGTCATCGACCAGCGGGACGGCGAGCTCATCGGCGTGGTCCTGGACGGGGCATCGGTCGACGGCGAGGCGCGTGTCAGGGTGGTGCGCATCGCGGCCCTGCGCGCCCTGTGCGCCTCTGGCGACGAGGGGGCCGGACTGTGGCACTCAATCGTGCGCGCCCATGACCGGCACCACGCGGAACGGTTCCGTACGCGCGGGTCGAACATGACGTGGACGGGCCTTCAGACATGGCTGGCCGCACGCTGGTCCGCGGTCGGCAAGCTGTCGTCGGTCCAGCGCACCGAACTGTACGAAATCCTTGCCGGACTGCCGCCGCCCGGCAGCCCCGACATGGTCAGTGACCTGCTCGGGGAGCGCGGGGTGGACCGTTACCGGCCCTACAGCTGGCGGGACGGCGTGGGACATCTGCCACGGGGTGACTGGGCGGACCTCGCGCTGATGTACGCGGCGCGCCTCTGGGTCCGGTTGGCGGACCACCCCGACGCTGACTGGTCCCCGGCACTCGCCCGCCTGCGTGCCTGGGTCACGGACAACGCCCAGCACAAGGACGAGGCTCGACGGCGGGCCGTCGCGGCCGTCCTGGCAAGGGCGGAGACCGCTTCGGTATCTGCCCGAGCCTCTGTCCTCGTCGAGATCGAGCGCACCGACACCGGGGCCTTGGCCTGGCGGGTCCTTCTGGTCAGGGATGGCGAATCGGCCGACATGGCGGGCGGTGCGCCTGTGCCTCTGAGCGAGGTGGAGGTTCAGCTCCGGCCACATCTGGCGGCCGCGTTGCTGCACTCCGACTTCGAAGGAGCCACTCCGTCGGTCCAGTTCTCCCTGCCGCCCGGGCTGTTGTGGAACCTCCGTGTCGAGAGCTGGCGGCTGTCGGAGACGTCTCCGGCCCTCGGGGATGAGTGCCACGTCTTCGTACGCAGTCACGACCGCGTCAGCCAGAGCCGCTCACGGGAACGGAAAGCGCGGTGGGAAGGGGTGGCTCGGGGACCTCTGCAAGACGTGCGGATGACGTCGCTGGACACGATGACGTCGCCGGCCGCGACGCGCGACCTGTACAGACGTCTGAGCACGGCACCCCTGACGGCCGTGCCGGTGGGGTGTCTGCACGGCAGAGGTTCTGTGGACACGGGGCTCGACTCGGCTCGGGCCCTAGGCTTCCCCCTCATCCTGTGGAGCCGTGCGCCGCTGCATGCCGTTTGCGGCAACGTCTACGAGTGGACGGAAGAGCTGCTCCGGCAGTCGGGCACCGCCCGTGAACTCCTTGCCCGCATAAGGAACTTGCGGGTCAGGAGCGCCGCCGGTGATCCTGACGCCGCATGGTCCCAGCATCTGGCCGTCTACTACGACCCGCCGGGCACCCCATGACGAGGGGCCCGGCCCCGAGAAAGACTCGGTGCCGGGCCCCGCGGGCGTCGTACGCCGAGGCCTACGCCTCGAACACCTCCCGAACCAACTGCTCCTGCTCAGCCTGATGCCGCTTGGCCGACCCCACCGCCGGAGACGACCCGTGCGGACGCGAGATCCGGCGCAGGCGCTCGCCGTGCGGAACGTCCGCTCCGACCGCGAGGTCGAGGTGGTCGATCAGGTTGAGCGCGATGAACGGCCAGGCGCCCTGGTTCGCCGGCTCTTCCTGGGCCCAGAGGTACTTCTCGGCGTTCGGGTACTTGGCGATCTCCGCCTGGACCTCGGCACCCGGGATCGGGTACAGCCGCTCGAGGCGGATGATCGCCGTGTCCGTCGCGCCGCGCTTCTGGCGCTCCGCGTCGAGATCGTAGTAGACCTTGCCGGCCGTGAAGACGACCTTGCGGACGGCCGCCGGGTCGACGGAGGCGTCGCCGATGACCGGGCGGAAGCCGCCCGTGGTGAACTCCTCCGCCTTCGACGCGGCCGCCTTGAGGCGGAGCATCGACTTCGGGGTGAAGACCACCAGCGGCTTGTGGTGCGGGTTGTGCACCTGCCACCGCAGGAGGTGGAAGTAGTTCGACGGGAGCGTCGGCATCGCGACCGTCATGTTGTTCTGCGCGCACATCTGGAGGAAGCGCTCCGGGCGGGCGGACGAGTGGTCCGGGCCCTGGCCCTCGTAGCCGTGCGGCAGGAGGAGGGTGACGCCGGACGTCTGGCCCCACTTCTGCTCCGCCGACGAGATGAACTCGTCCACCACCGTCTGGGCGCCGTTGACGAAGTCGCCGAACTGCGCCTCCCACAGCACGAGGGACTCGGGACGGGCCAGCGAGTAGCCGTACTCGAAGCCCATCGCCGCGTACTCGGAGAGGAGCGAGTCGTAGACGTTGTAGCGCGCCTGCTCGTCCGAGAGGTACTGGAGCGGGGTGTAGTCCGCGCCCGTCTCCCGGTCGATCAGCACCGCGTGGCGCTGGCCGAACGTGCCTCGGCGGGAGTCCTGGCCCGAGAGGCGCACCGGGGTGCCCTCCAGGAGCAGGGAGCCGATGGCGATGGTCTCGCCCATGCCCCAGTCGATCGTGCCGTCCTCGACCATCGACGCGCGGCGCTGCAGCTGGGGCAGCAGACGCGGGTGGACGGTGACGCGCTCGGGGATGTTGACCTGGGACTCGGCGATCCGCTTGACGACCTCCTGGGAGACCGCCGTGGTGACCGCCACCGGGAACTCGGGCTTCGTGTCCGGGACATGAGCCTCGGCCGGCGCGGACGTCGCCTCGCGGACCTCCGTGAAGACCTTCTCCAGCTGGCCCTGGTAGTCCTGCAGCGCCTGCTCGGCCTCTTCCAGGGTGATGTCGCCCCGGCCGATCAGCGACTCGGTGTAGAGCTTGCGCACCGAGCGCTTCTTGTCGATCAGGTCGTACATCAGCGGCTGCGTGAACGCCGGGTTGTCCGACTCGTTGTGACCGCGGCGGCGGTAGCAGATCAGGTCGATGACGACGTCCTTGTTGAACGCCTGGCGGAACTCGAAGGCCAGGCGCGCGACGCGGACGACGGCCTCGGGGTCGTCGCCGTTCACGTGGAAGATCGGCGCCTCGATCATGCGGGCCACGTCCGTGGCGTACATGGAGGAGCGGGCCGACTCCGGGGCGGCGGTGAAGCCGACCTGGTTGTTGATGACGATGTGGACCGTGCCGCCGGTGCGGTAGCCGCGCAGCTGCGACATGTTCAGGGTCTCCGCGACCACGCCCTGGCCCGCGAAGGCCGCGTCACCGTGCAGCGCCAGCGGCAGGACCGTGAAGTCCGTACCGCCCTTGCCGATGATGTCCTGCTTGGCGCGGGCGACACCCTCCAGGACCGGGTCGACCGCCTCCAGGTGGGAGGGGTTGGCGGCCAGCGAGACCTTGATCTGCTCGCCGTCGAGACCCGTGAAGGTGCCCTCGGCGCCCAGGTGGTACTTGACGTCGCCGGAGCCGTGCATCGACTTCGGGTCGAGGTTGCCCTCGAACTCGCGGAAGATCTGCGCGTACGACTTGCCGACGATGTTGGCGAGGACGTTCAGCCGGCCGCGGTGGGCCATGCCGATGACGACCTCGTCGAGACGGGATTCCGCCGCCGAGTCGATGACCGCGTCGAGCAGCGGGATGACGGACTCGCCGCCCTCCAGGGAGAACCGCTTCTGGCCGACGTACTTCGTCTGCAGGAAGGTCTCGAAGGCCTCCGCAGCGTTGAGGCGGCGCAGGATGCGCAGCTGCTCCTCGCGCTCCGGCTTGCTGTGCGGGCGCTCGATGCGGTCCTGGATCCACTGGCGCTGCTTCGGGTCCTGGATGTGCATGAACTCGATGCCTGTGGTGCGGCAGTACGAGTCGCGCAGCACGCCGAGGATGTCGCGCAGCTTCATCATCGACTTGCCGGCGAAGCCGCCGACCGCGAACTCGCGCTCCAGGTCCCAGAGCGTGAGGCCGTGCTCGGTGATGTCCAGGTCGGGGTGCTTGCGCTGGCGGTACTCCAGCGGGTCGGTGTCGGCCATGACGTGGCCGCGGACCCGGTAGGAGTGGATCAGCTCGAAGACGCGCGCGGCCTTGGTGACGTCGTCGTCGTGCGAGGCGTCGATGTCCTTGAGCCAGCGGACCGGCTCGTAGGGGATGCGCAGCGCCTCGAAGATCTCGTCGTAGAAGCCGTTCTCACCGAGGAGGTAGTTCGCGACGACCCGCAGGAACTCGCCCGAGGCGGCGCCCTGGATGACCCGGTGGTCGTAGGTCGACGTGAGCGTCATGACCTTCGCGATGCCGAGCTTGTTCAGGGTGTCCTGGGACGTGCCCTGGAACTCCGCCGGGTAGTCCATCGAGCCGACGCCCATGATGACCGACTGGCCGGGCATCAGACGCGGCACCGAGTGGACCGTACCGAGGCCACCGGGGTTGGTCAGGGAGACCGTCACACCGGAGAAGTCGTCCATCGTCAGCTTGCCGTCACGGGCGCGGCGGACGATGTCCTCGTATGCCTGCCAGAACTCGAAGAAGTTCAGCGTCTCGGCCCTCTTGATGCCCGCGACGACCAGCTGGCGGTCACCGTTGGGCTTCACGAGGTCGATGGCGAGACCGAAGTTGATGTGCTCCGGCTTGACCAGGGTCGGCTTGCCGTCCTTCTCCGTGAAGGAGTAGTTCATCGACGGCATGGCCTTGATGGCCTGCACCATCGCGTAGCCGATGAGGTGGGTGAAGGAGATCTTCCCGCCCCGGGCACGCTTCAGGTGGTTGTTGATGACGATGCGGTTGTCGAAGAGCAGCTTCACCGGGACCGCGCGCACGGACGTGGCCGTGGGGACCTCGACGGAGGCGTTCATGTTCTTCGCGACCGCGGCGGCGGGGCCGCGCAGCGTCACGTACTCCGGACCGGCCGGGGCCCCGGCCGCCGGAGCGGCCTTCGGTGCGGCGGCCGGCTTGGCCGCGGCGGGCTTCGCCGGAGCGGCGGCAGGCGCCGGAGCGGCAGCGGCGGGCTTCGGCGCCGCGGGGGCGGCCGGAGCCGCCTGGGCCGGGGCTGCCGGGGCCGGAGCGGCCTGAGCCGGAGCCGCGGGTGCGGCAGGCGCGGCCGGAGGCTGCACCGTTGACGGGGCGGCGGTTCCCGCGGCCGCGGGAACGGCCGGAGCCGCGGCGGCGACGCCACCCGGCTTGTAGTCGGCGAAGAAGTCCCACCAGGCTCGGTCTACCGAGTTCGGATCCTGGAGGTACTGCTGATAGATCTCATCGACGAGCCACTCGTTCGGACCGAACGCAGCCGCGGGGTTCTTCCCGGCTTGGTCCTCGGTCGAGATGCTCGAGTTACTGGGGGACTGTGGCGACACGGCGGCAACCGCCCTCTTCCGCTTCACAAGGTGATGGACAGCGGGAATAAAGGCTACGCCCCCCGGACCGCGAAGGTCAGGCCGGGCATGGCCATCGTCGCGTAAGTCACATCGAAAAGCGTGTTTCGGTGCTGGAAATGGCGGGAAACAAGCGAGGTTCCGATGCGGAAAGGTTACGCGGACCCAGGACTCGCCCAGCACTGAGCCAAGGCGCACCCAGGGTTACGGTCCCGGAAAGCGACCCGGAAGGCCGGACCTCCGTACGATGACACGTGTCCTGCTGCCCGATCACACGTGGATCTTGGGCTCTCGGTTCATGGATCTTGGGCTCTGTTTTTGAACCCTACGTCAACCTGTCAAGCGAGGGCGCTCCCGGAAGAGTGACCTGGATCCGGCAGCCCTTCTTGGATTCGGCCACACCGATCCGGCCGCCGTGCAGGTCGACCGCCCAGCGGGCGATCGCGAGCCCCAGTCCCGTACCGCCGTCGCTGCCCGGGCCGTGCGGCGCGACGACCCCGCCGCGGTTGAACCGCTCGAAGACCCGGTGCCACTCCGACGGCGGAATGCCCGGTCCCTCGTCCAGGACCTCCAGGTCCAGGGACTCGGGGAAGTCGCCGCGCCTGGCCTTCACCGTGACGCGGCCGTGCGGCGGGCTGTGCTTGACCGCGTTGTCGATGAGGTTGGCGACGACCTGGTGGATCCGCTCCGGGTCCGCGTGCGCGGTCAGCTCGGGCGGCGACACGTCGAGGTGCAGATGGACGTCCGTACGTGTGTGGCTGCCGGAGCCCGAGGCCATGCCCGCGCGCGCGGAGGACAGCATGTTGGCCTCCTTCAGTACGCCGGACAGGTACGGCCACACCTCGAAGCGGCGCTTGCGCAGCGGTACGACGCCGTTGTCCAGGCGCGACAGGTCGAGCAGTGTCTCCACGAGGCGGCCGAGGCGCTCCGTCTGCTTCAGGGCCGTACGCATGGTCTCGGGGTCGGCGGCGGAGACTCCGTCCACGACGTTCTCCAGGACCGCGCGCAGGCCCGCGATGGGGGTGCGCAGCTCGTGCGAGACGTTCGCCACCAGCTCCTTGCGCTGGCGGTCCTCGGCCTCCAGGTCGTCGGCCATGCGGTTGATGGTCTGGGCGAGGTCGCCCAGCTCGTCGCGGCGGTCGGCGCCCCTGACCCGGCGCGTGTAGTCGCCGTGCGAGATGGACCGGGCCACGGTGTTCATCTCGTCCAGCGGGGCGGTCAGCGAGTGCGCCACGAACTGTGTGATCAGCAGCGTCGCGATCATCGAGAAGACCGTGATGAAGCGCAGCTCGGTCTCGGTGCGCACGGCCATCATCATCAGACCGGTGGTGATGAAGACCGAGACGACGACCAGCGTGCCGAGCTTCGTCTTGATCGAGAAGGGGCGCACGTCTCCCCAGGAGCCCGCACCCGGGCCGGCACCCGGGCCCGGGCCCGAACTCGCGCCCTTGCGCGGCGCGTCCAGACCGCTCATCGCATGTACCCCCTCAGCCAGGGTGTCCGACTCTAAACGGCCCTCAGGACTCCCGGGAGCTCAACAGCCCTACGGAGTCGGGGTCTCCAGCGCATAGCCGACGCCGTGCACCGTACGGATGCGCTCGGCGCCGATCTTGCGGCGCAGTGCCTTGATGTGGCTGTCCACGGTCCGGGTGCCGGACGCGTCGGCCCAGTCCCACACCTCGGCGAGCAGCTGCTCGCGCGAGAGCACCGCGCGCGGCGTGTTCGCCAGGCAGACCAGCAGGTCGAACTCGGTGGGCGTCAGATGGACGTCCTCGCTGCGCACCCGTACGCGGCGCTGCGCGTGGTCGATCTCCAGTTCGCCCAGGCGCAGGATGCCGGAGCGGGGGGTGGACGCGGCCAGCGCGGCCCGCTCCACCCGGCGCAGCAGCACGTGCACCCGGGCGGCCAGCTCGCGCATCGAGAACGGCTTCGTCATGTAGTCGTCGGCGCCGACGCCGAGCCCGACCAGCATGTCCGTCTCGTCGTCGCGCGCGGTGAGCATCATCACCGGCACCGGACGCGCCGCCTGCACCCGGCGGCAGACCTCCAGGCCGTCGAAGCCCGGCAGCATGATGTCGAGGATCAGCAGATCGGGCTGCCAGGCCTCGGCCGTGTCGACGGCGGCGGGACCGTCTCCGGCCGTCTGCACGAGGAAACCCTCGGCGCGCAACCGGGCGGCGATGGCGTCCACGATCGTCGGATCGTCCTCTACCACCAGCACTCGGCGCTGTGCGCCCGGCGTGGCCGCCGCGCCGTTGTGGGAGGTGTGTGTCTGCTCCATCGCCCGCCCCTGAAGTGTGCTTTCCGGAACCAGTGGGGTGATTCCATGACTGCGCTTGACGCTTGAATGATCCGCGTCAGGTCAGCAGGGTACGGGCAGTGACCGCCGCTCGGCTATCCAGGCCTGACCCCGAGATGCACGACGTCCGGAACGCCCCGGGCAACCCGGATCTCTTCGGTACGCACCCGTTGGAACCCGGCATTCCGCAAGGTTTTCGCGAAATCAGGCGATGGTTGCGCCGACCACACCGCCAGTACCCCGCCAGGCCTCAACACCCTTGCGCACGCGGCGAGTCCGGCCCGCGAGTACAGGCCGCCGTTGCCTTCCGTCACGGTCCATTCGGGCCCGTTGTCGATGTCCAGGCACAGTGCGTCGTACGTGTCGGATGTCTCATTGACGTACGCCACCAGGTCGGCTTCCAGGATCTCCGTCCGCGCGTCCGCGAGTGCCTCCGACGAGAACTCGGCGAGCGGCCCGGCCAAGTGCCAGTCGATGATGGCCCGTTCCCGCTCGACCACCGCGATACGGCCCCACCGGGGATCCGCGGCCGCGTGTGCGAGCGAGAATCCGACGCCGAGGCCGCCGATCAGGACGTCCGGCCCGGAGCGCTCGTCCAGCGCGCCGAGCGCGGCGTCGACCAGCAGCCGCTCCGAGCGGCCGTCGGAAGTGTCCATCAGGAAACAGCCGTTGGCGATGATCTGCAGTAACTCGCCGTGGCGACGCAGCACGACCTCGCCGTACGGTCCCTCGCGGCGGTGGATGACTACTGGGGCGCCGTAAGAAGTGTCGTATGAGGTGGTCATTGGCCCATCCTGGCAAGTTCCCCCAGGAGGGGCAGCCGAATTTGCGCGGAGGTCGCTGTGACCGGCTCCGGCGTGGTGCCGGTCACAGACAGGCCGGTCGTGGCGAGTGGGGGTGGGGTGGACGGAAGGAGCCCCGCACGGTGAAGCCCTGCGTGAGGCGAGCGGCACACGCGGCCGATCCGACGGGCGCCGCCTCCGGAGCGACCGCCGGGTGCGAGTCCGGCGCCTCCGGAGCGACAGCCGTCGGCGAGGCCGACGCCGTACCCGAGGCCGGCGCTGTACCCGAGGCCGACGCCGTACCCGCGGGCTGCGTCGAACGTGAGCCCGGCGTCGCTCGCGGGCTCGACGGCATTCCCGGGCAGCGGCGCGGTCGAGGACCCGCACGTCACCGCCGAGAGCTCCGCGCCCGGCCAGCCCGGCCAGCCCGGCCCACCTGCCCCGCTCGGCCCTGACGCCGTCCGGCGCCGCGCCGGACCCTGGCGGCTCCTCCCCACTCCCACCGGAACCCCCTTCACACTCGGGTACGCCGTCGTCCTGACCGTGACCTCCCTCTTCACCGAGTACGCCGACCCGGATCTGGTGGACCGGGTGCTTCAGGGGTCCAGTACGGATGTCGCGCACCTCGCGCAGTCGCCGGTCCATGTGCTGGTCGCCGGCGCGCTGTGGATCGCGGGCGGGATCACGTCGGCGTACATGATCGCCTTCCTGCTCATCCTCACGGCGCTGGAACGGCGCATCGGAGGCCGGCACACGGCCGCTGTCTTCCTGTTGGGTCACGTCCTCGCGACGCTGGCCACCGAGATCCCCGTCGGCCTCTCGGTCCTCGTCGGCCACCTCCCCGAAAGCTCCCTCCACCGCTACGACTACGGCATCAGCTTCGGCGTGGCCGCCTGCGTCGGCGCGCTCGCCGGTCTCCTCACCCCGTGGCTGCGCCGGACCCTGCTCAGCGCCTTCGCCTGGATGCTCGTGGACGGCCTGATCGCCTTCACGGATCCGATGACGAACTGGGGCCACCTGCTGGCCCTGGCGATCGGGGTGGCGACGTGGCCGCTGGTGCGCCGGTGGCGACAGGCGCGGGAGACAGCTCAGGGCACCACGGCCCCGTAGCACTGGCGGCGGCCCGGAGGCGCGAAGGATACCGGACGGGGCGGCAATTCTTATGACTTTCGTCATGATGTGCGCCGGAGTGTTAGCGTGAAATCACTTGAAGAAGCTCCCACCCGACGAGCCGGAGGTCGGCGCGCGACGGGGATCGACTTCAGGGGTAGGAAGTGGTTCGCATGCCCGTCGCATCATGGGACGACATCGGCGGACTCGTCGGTGCCCACGAGCGTTTTCTTTCCGGGGCCCGGGTCGAGGCGGACGTCAGGGACTCGATCCTCGACTCGTGGAAGCGATGCCGGTCGGTGGGACTCGAGCCGAACCGGCTCCTGATCCCGTACGTGGAGGACCTGGGCCTGGAAGACCGGTTCCTCACCGCGGCCGGCCCGGTGTTCGACCGCCTGACCTCGGCGCTCTCCGATGCGAACGTGACCGTAGTGCTCGCCGACGCGAAAGCGCGAGTGATCCAGCGGGGCGGCACGGACCCGGCGCTGAACGCGCGTCTCGACTCGGTGCAGTTCGCCCCCGGATTCGGCTTCGCCGAGCAGATCGCCGGCACCAACGGCATCGGCACCGCGCTGGCCGAGCGACGCCCCTGTCTCGTCCTCGGCCGCGAGCACTTCGCCGACTGCATGCAGCCGTTCGCCTGCGCCGGCGCACCCGTACGGGATCCCTTCAGCGGGCGCATCGAGGGCATCCTCGACCTCACCTGCCTGCGCCGCGACGCCGACCCCGCCATGCTGAACCTGGTCCGCGAGGCCGTCGCCGACATCGAGAAGCGGCTGCTGGAGCAGGCCACGAAACGGGAGCGGGCGCTGCTCGCCGCCTACCGGCGGGCCCACAGCACGAGTCTGGCCACGGGACGGCAGCCGCATGCCGGGCCCGGCAACGGAGGCACCGGCCAGGGCATCGACCGTATCGACCGGGCCCTCCTGCGGGACAAGGCAGAGGAACTCATCGCCTCCTCGCACCGGACGCTCGACGAAGTGACGCTGTCCGGTGGCCGCGTGGCCACGCTGCTGCGCCGTTCGGTCACGAGCGCCGCGGGGGAGGCGGGCGTGGTCGTCGAGGCCCGCATCCTCGGCGGTCCGCGGTTGCACCACCTCGCGCAGACCGTGTCGGCCGCGCAGACCGTGGTGGCCGCGCAGGCCGAGACTGTCACTCAGGCGATGGCGGCCGCGCAGGTAATGGCGGCGGCCACGCAGGCCATGTTGCCGGCACAGCCCGCGCTCCCGACGGGGAGTGCCTCCACGGAGCGTGCGGTGTCCCGAGCCGGCGCGCCCGCCGCGGCCGTCAACGGTGACGCGGCCGCGGTGGGTGTCGCCGCCGAGCTGAGCGCCACCGTCCTCCTGCCCGTGTCCCCGGCCGAGGCCGTCCCCGCCGCGGAACCGTGGGCGGACGGGGCCGACGGCGAGGCCGAGCGCGGCGGCGCCGACGGCTGGCTGCTCGTCGGCGAGCGCGGTGTCGGGGAACTCGCGGTGCTGGCCCGCCGACGACTGGAACTGCTGCACGATGCCGGCCTCCGTATCGGCACCGCCCTGGACGTGACCCGCACCGCCGAGGAACTGACCGAGGTGTCGGTACCCCGGTTCGCGGACTTCGCCGTCGTGGACGTGCCGGACTCCGTTCTGCGCGGCGACGAGCCGCGGTCGGTCGGCGCCGACACCGCCCTGCGCCGGATCGCGCTGGGCACCGTTCGGGAGGGGCCGCCCCTGGACGGAGTCGGGGACCCCGTCCAGTACATCCCGTCCACACCGCAGGCCCGCTGCCTGGAGAGCCGGCGGCCCGTACTCGAACCGGTCCTCGCCGACGCGGGCGGCTGGATCGCCCAGGATCCGGCGGGCGCCGAGAGGGCCCTCGCGGCAGGCATCCACTCGCTGATCGCGGTGCCGCTGCGGGCCCGCGGCGTGACCCTCGGCGTGGTGAGCTTCTACCGCTCAGGGAAACCCGTCCCCTTCGAGGACGACGACCTGTCCCTGGCCCAGGAACTGGCCGGCCGCGCGGCGATCTGCATCGACAACGCCCGCCTGTTCACCCGCGAGCACAACACCGCCCTGGCCCTGCAGCGCAGCCTGCTGCCCCGCGGCCGGCCCGAGCAGAACGCCGTCGACGTCGCGTACCGCTATCTGCCCGCGCACGCGGGTGTGGGCGGCGACTGGTTCGACGTCGTCCCGCTGTCTGGCGCCCGGGTGGCGCTGGTGGTCGGCGACGTGGTCGGCCACGGACTGCACGCCGCGGCCACGATGGGCCGACTGCGTACCGCCGTCCACAACTTCTGCTCCCTCGACCTGCCCCCCGACGACCTCCTCACCCACCTCGACGACCTGGTCGGGCGTCTCGACCGGGGCGAGGGCTGGGCGGGGGACGACGACACCGACCTCGACGCCGGGGTCGTCGGCGCCACCTGCCTGTACGTGGTCTACGACCCGGCGTCCAGGCGCTGCAGCTTCACCCGCGCCGGCCACCCGCAGCCCGCGGTCGTCCGCCCCGACGGCACCGTGGAGTTCGTCGACGTGCCCTCGGGACCACCCCTCGGCGTCGGCGGCATGCCCTTCGAAACCGTCGAGATGGAGATCCCGGAGGGCAGCCAACTGGTGCTCTACACCGACGGTCTGATCGAGGACCGGCTCCACGACATCGACGACGGGCTCGAAAGGCTCCGCGACGTCCTCGCCTCGGTCGGCCGCCCGCCGGAGGAGACCTGCGAAGCGGTGCTCGACGCGCTGCTCCCGGCCCGCTCGGCCCGCCCGAGGGACGACATCGCCCTGCTCGTCGCCCGCACCCGCGCCCTGGGCCCCGAACAGGTCGCGGAGTGGGAGCTGCCCAGCGACCCGGCGGTCGTCACGCGCGCCCGTTCCTCGGTCACCCGGCAACTGGCCGAGTGGGACCTGGACGAGCTGTCCTTCACCACCGAACTGGTCGCCAGCGAACTGGTCACCAACGCCATCCGGCACGCGACAGGACCCGTCGAACTCAGGCTGCTCCGCGACCGGGCACTGATCTGCGAGGTCTCCGACGGCAGCAGCACCTCACCGCGGCTGCGGCGGGCCAGGACCGAGGACGAGGGCGGTCGCGGCCTCTTCCTCGTCGCGCAGCTGACGGAGCGCTGGGGAACCCGCTACACCAGCGCCGGGAAGATCATCTGGACCGAGCAGACCCTGCCGACGTGACGTGACGTGACGTGCCGGTCGGCCGGACGAGGTCAACCCCACGTCGCAACAAGTAGTTCGGGGGCCAGGGTCGCGGCGAGCGTGAGCCGGGAGCGCTGCTTTCCCGCCGACGGCCCCCGAGGGGCGCACGACGCCGGAGTGCTCCACGTCGTCAAACCCGCGTCGCAACTCCACGTCGTCAACTCCAGGTCGGCGACAAGGAACCCGCAGGACCCTCGTAGGGCACGGGCCGACCCGTGAACGCGTCGAGGAGCATGCGGTCGCCGACCGGGCGGGCCAGCTTCACCGTCACCTTCTCGAGGCGCAGCTCCGACGTGCAGACACCGCCGGAGCCGCCGCGGATCGAGGCGGCGAACACCACGTTGTCCCCGCCCTCCAGCACGTCGACGGCGGGGCCGTCGTCGCAGGATCCGTGCTCGGCGAGCACAGTGAGGCTCCGGCCGTCCTTCGCTATCGTGACCAGCCCGGCGAGCGACGACAGCGCGTCCCCGGACTCGGCCCGCGACAGGGGCTTGACCGGGGGCCGGGGGAGTTTCGAGGGGGTGACCGCGACACGCTTGAGCGGAGTGTCGTACTCCTTGACGGTGAAGTGCCAGGCGGGGACCGTCGCCGTACCCCGGTTGGTCAACAGGGTCATGTCGCCGAGCCGGGCACCGGTCACGGTGAGACGAGGACCGTCGTTCCCGCCCCGCGCGAGCTTCTCGTACGCCGCCCGCGCCGAGGTGACCGGGACGGCGAGCGAGTCACCGCTCCGCCAGCGGACCTGCCCCTTCGGCTGCGGCTCGGCGGGAAGCGAGCCGCGCAGCTCGAAGTTCTGGGTCGCGTACGCGCGCTTGTCGGCTTCGTTGCGAAAGGCCCCGTCGGGCAACTGAACCGAGTCGCCCATCGGGAAGTAGCCCTCGCGCCACAACCGGGCGGCCTCCGAGCCCTCCCAGGCATCGGCGACCTGGCGAACGCGGTCCTCGGCACGTCCCGTGTAGTGGTCGCCGCCGCCGCTGGACACGCTTTCGTTGCCGCATCCGGCGGCTCCGAAGGCTCCGGCGGCGAACAGACCGAGTATGACGACCTGCTTGGCCGCTTCGACCGGGTGGACAGTTCGCATGACGCCCTCCGAGGCAGACGGCGGAACCCGTATCCGACGCTGCACCTGTGACGCCCCGGCCGGGCGATGCGTTCATTCGTCTCCGCCGCACGCCTGCTGATGCCGCCGGAGCGCCGCCCGAGCGCCGTCCGAGCCTCTCGCGGAAGCTGATCGCTGACAGCGAACGCAGCTTGGGGAACAATCAGAGGCTCACATGCATTGAGTCGGCATAGCTCAAGTTGTTTGTCGAGAGGAAGATCATGGCTTTGACGTCCGCACCGCTCACCCTGCCCGTGCTGCCGCTCGACGACGAAGTCGTGCTGCCCGGAATGGTGGTGCCTCTGGACCTGAACGACGCCGACGTACGAGCGGCGGTGGAGGCCGCACAGGCAGCCGCCCGTTCCAGTGGGGGTAGCAAGCCGAAGGTCCTGCTTGTTCCACGGATCGACGGGACGTACGCGAACACGGGGGTGCTCGGCACGGTCGAGCAGGTGGGACGCCTCGCCGACGGCGACCCCGGTGCCCTGATCCGCGGTCGCAGCCGGGTGCGTATCGGCGCCGGCACGACCGGCCCCGGGGCCGCTCTTTGGGTGGAGGGCCTCGCGGTCGAGGAGACCCTGCCGGACCCGGTGCCCGGCTCCGTGACCGAGCTGGTCAAGGAGTACAAGGCGCTGGCCACCAACTGGCTGAAGAAGCGCGGCGCCTGGCAGGTCGTGGACCGCGTCCAGCAGATCGACGACGTCTCCGCGCTCGCCGACAACTCCGGGTACTCGCCGTTCCTGACGACCGCCCACAAGATCGAGCTGCTGGAGACCGCCGACCCGGTCGCCCGGCTGAAGCTCGCCACCGAGCAACTGCGTGAGCACCTCGCCGAGCAGGACGTCGCCGAGTCCATCGCCAAGGACGTACAGGAAGGCGTGGACAAGCAGCAGCGTGAGTTCCTGCTGCGGCGGCAGCTGGAGGCCGTGCGCAAGGAGCTGCGCGAGCTGAACGGCGAGGCCGAGGGTGAGGAGTCCGACGACTACCGGACCCGGGTGGAAGCCGCTGATCTCCCCGAGAAGGTGCGCGAGGCCGCGCTCAAGGAGGTCGAGAAGCTGGAGCGGTCGAGCGACCAGTCGCCCGAGGGCTCCTGGATCCGGACCTGGCTCGACACCGTGCTCGAACTGCCGTGGAACGAACGCACCGAGGACGAGTACGACATCCAGGGCGCGAAGACCGTCCTCGACGCCGAGCACGCCGGTCTCGAGGACGTGAAGGAGCGGATCACCGAGTACCTGGCGGTGCGCAAGCGGCGTTCCGACCGGGGCCTGGGTGTCGTGGGCGGGCGGCGCGGCGGTGCCGTGCTGGCGCTCGTCGGCCCTCCCGGCGTCGGCAAGACGAGTCTCGGTGAGTCGGTCGCGCACGCCATGGGACGGAAGTTCGTCCGGGTCGCCCTCGGCGGCGTACGGGACGAGGCGGAGATCCGCGGCCACCGGCGTACGTACGTCGGCGCGCTGCCCGGCCGTATCGTCCGCGCCATCAAGGAGGCCGGGTCCATGAACCCGGTCGTGCTGCTCGACGAGATCGACAAGGTGGGCTCCGACTTCCGCGGCGACCCCGCGGCGGCCCTCCTCGAAGTCCTCGACCCGGCCCAGAACCACACCTTCCGGGACCACTACCTGGAGGTCGAACTCGACCTGAGCGACGTCGTCTTCCTCGCGACGGCGAACGTGCTCGAAGCCATCCCCGAGGCGCTGCTCGACCGCATGGAGCTGGTGCGGCTCGACGGCTACACCGAGGACGAGAAGGTCGTCATCGCGCGGGACCACCTGCTGCCGCGACAGCTGGAGCGGGCGGGTCTCGAAAAGGCCGAAGTCACCCTGGCCGAGAGCGCGTTGCGCAAGCTCGCCGGTGAGTACACGCGGGAGGCGGGCGTACGAAACCTGGAGCGGGGTATCGCCCGACTGCTCCGCAAGGTCGCGGCCCAGCACGAACTCGGCGAGCGGGAACTGCCGTTCACCGTCACGGACGAGGATCTGCGCGGGCTCATCGGGCGGCCGCACCACGTGCCCGAGTCGGCCCAGGACCCGGCCGAGCGCCGCACGGCCGTCCCGGGTGTCGCGACCGGGCTCGCGGTGACCGGTGCGGGCGGCGACGTGCTCTTCGTCGAGGCGTCGCTGGCCGATCCGGAGACGGGCGCGGCGGGTCTGACCCTCACGGGCCAGCTCGGCGACGTCATGAAGGAGTCGGCACAGATCGCGCTCTCCTTCCTGCGCAGCCGCGGCGCCGAACTGGAGCTGCCGGTGGGCGACCTGAAGGACCGGGGTGTGCACATCCACTTCCCGGCGGGCGCGGTCCCGAAGGACGGCCCGAGCGCGGGCGTCACGATGACGACGGCACTGGCGTCGCTGCTGAGCGGCCGCCTGGTCCGTACGGACGTGGCGATGACCGGTGAAGTCTCCCTCACCGGACGGGTGTTGCCGATCGGTGGCGTCAAGCAGAAGCTGTTGGCCGCGCACCGGGCCGGAGTCACCACGGTCATCATCCCGAAGCGCAACGAGCCCGACCTGGACGACGTCCCGGCCGAGGTCCTCGAGAAGCTCGACGTCCACGCGGTCACGGACGTCCGGCAGGTGCTGGAGCTGGCGCTGTCCCCGGCGACGAACGGCGCGAGCCCGGAGGTTCCGGTGGCGGCGTGACGGGTGCCACCGGTTGCTGAAAACGGCCCGGATCTCCGGTGATCACCGGAGATCCGGGCCGCGCGCATGCTCCGGGCGGCACGGCCCCGGCCCCGATGCCGAGCCCAGAGTCTGCCGCTGGTCTATTCCTGCGAAATACTGGGCCCACTGCGGCGACGGTGGTTTTGGCGGAAACTTTCAGGATCGAGAAACCGGATCATGGGTGCTGACGTGCACGAGGGCGGAAACGGCGAGGAACACGGGACGAAATCCGGCACGCCCGAGAGTGGTATGGACCACGACGATATGGTTCAGGGCGGTGTGGACCAGGGCGGTGTGGACCAGGAATTCCTGGCCCTGGAACGTGAGTTGACGGTCCTCCTGCGGCGCGCCCGTGCCTCCTCCGGCGAGATGGTCCGCGAAGTCCACCCCGACCTGGAGTCCTCCGCGTACGGCCTCCTCGTACGCCTGGAGGAGTGCGGGCGCCAGCGCGCCACGGAACTCGCCGCCTACATCGGCGTCGGCAAGGCCACGATGTCCCGCCAGCTCCGGGCCCTGGAAGAGCTCGGCCTCGTCGCCCGCGAGCCCGACCCGGCGGATGGCCGCGCCTGGCTCGTCCACCTCACGGAGGAGGGGCGGGTGCGGTTCCGGAGGGTGCGGGGGGCGCGGCGGGCGCGGTACGTACGGGAGCTCGCCAACTGGGACCGTAAGGAGGTCGCCGAGCTGGCACGACTGCTGCATCGGCTGAACCGGGGTGTCGAGGGCTGAGCGGGTCGTTCCGCGACGGCTCTCCCGCTTGGAGGGCGGTTCGTTGTCTGCGGGTTGTGGGGGCTGGTCGCGCAGTTCCCCGCGCCCCTTACGGGGCTACAGTTCCCAGCGTCCCTTACGGGGCTGCAGATTCCCGCGCCCTGAGGGGGAGCCCTCATCCGCTCACAGCTCCACGTACACCACCGTCGCGTCGTCGTGCCGCTTGCTCCGGCCCAGGAACACCCGCTCCGTGTCCGCGACTTCCAGCGCCCGTACGCGGTCGATCAGCGCCTGGCCGCCCTCCTTGCGGACGAGCGTGAAGCAGTCCGTCCAGTCGCCCTCCCGGAACTTCTCCACCCAGCGGGTCGCCCCGTCCGTCAGCGCGGCCAGGGCCCGGACGTCGGTGCGCGGCAGCACCCCCGTCACCGCCCGCTCCGCCACCGAGGGATCCGCCGCCGCCGTGAAGAAACCGCCCTCCTTGTTGCGGAGGGTCGCGTCGGTGAGGGCATGCGTGGCCAGGGAGGCGCGGGGGACACGGGTGAGGCGGTCGTCGAGGAGGGGGGTGACCACTCCGGCGGGAGATTCCACGAGGAGGGCCGAGTCCGACAGGACCAGGTACTCGACGGACTCCGGCGACCAGCGGGCCGTGACAACAGTTGCCTGTGGGGTGCGTGGGTGAGAAAGGTCACAGGTGGCCTGATGTGCGTGAGCCGTACGCGCGATGGCGTGCCTCAGTACCTCGGTGAGTGTCAAATCTCTTCGTGAAACGGACAGTTCACCCAGTGCACCGCCCAGTCGGGCCGTGAACCAGGGGACGGAATGCAGACAGCCGGCATCGGTCGCCGGGGGCGTCACACCGTCCAGGACGACGAGTGAACCGCCCTGTCCGGAGGCCGGAAGTCCGACCGATGCGTAGTCCTCGTCCGGGCGGGCAGGGTCCCCGGGTACCGAGATCAGTTCCGTGCGCATCCGGCCAGTCTGCACGAGCCCTTCACAAGCCGAGTCAGAGGCTGGCAATGGCCGCCCAATTGAGCGGGACCAGCAGGTCAGGCGCCTGTTTTGGGGTGGAATCACCGACTCCGGGGAAGCGTGGCGGCGCATCTTGCCACCGGTCGCGGTGGACGTCCAACCGGCCCGCCGCGCAAGGGTGTCGCACGCGCCACAGGAACTTGCCGGGCCACTCCCAACCGATGTTCACTCCTTCGTGTGGCGGGTCAGGCGATGCACGACCACTACCCACCGGCGCTGGGAGGGTCGGGAGCCGTACCGGGACGACACGTGAGTTGACGGATCGTCACCCGGGCCTATGGGGAACGAGTCAAGAATGCGAGCATCGGTGCAGATGATGCGGCCTCGGCGCAAGGGCAGGCAGTCGGCCTCGGGTGGGGCCTCCGGGCGCACACCGAACTCACCGGCCGCACAGGACACTCCCTCCGCACAGGACACCCCGGACCCCGCGGGCCGCGGCCGCCCCGCTCACGTACGCAGCCGTTTGATCGTCGCCGTCGCCGTCGTGGCCGCCGCGATCGCCGGAGCCGGCGCACCGTCCGTGATCGCCGCCTCCGGTGACCTGAACGACTCCCAGAACCTGGTGACGCTCGCCGAGCGCACCCAGGACGCGTTGGCCCTCGCCCACTCACTGGCCGACGAACGCGACGAGGTCACCTCCTACCTCGCGGCCGGCCGACCCGACGGCGAGGGCCCCTCGGAGCGGCGCAGCGCCCGCGTCGACCGGCAGGTCGAGGAGCTCCGCGCGGAAGCCGTCGAGGCAGAGGCTCCCGCGGCGTTCCGCAAGTCCCTCGACAGCATCGCCACCGTGCGCAGAGCGGCGCTCACCGGGAAGAGCACCGCTCTCGAAGCGCATCAGGCGTACTCCGCCGTCC
The DNA here is from genome assembly GCF_052245575.1 of Streptomyces sp. 2A115. Classification (NCBI taxonomy): domain Bacteria; kingdom Bacillati; phylum Actinomycetota; class Actinomycetes; order Kitasatosporales; family Streptomycetaceae; genus Streptomyces; species Streptomyces sp. 2A115. Next base: position 31,329 of record NZ_JBQQCG010000089.1, read on the forward strand.
TCACCGAACTCCACGATCTCGCCGAGGAGCTGGCCGAGCGGATCCCGCCCCGCGCGGGCTCCGGCGCGCACGCCCTCGCCGACCTCGACACCGCCGTCCAGCAGGCGGCCGCCGCCCGCGGCCTGCTCCTCGCGGCCCTGAACGTGCCCCGCACGAGCCGGACGACCACGGACCCGATCACCGGACTGACGACGACCACTCCGTCGTCCGGGGCCGAGACCAGGCAGCGCAACGCGCTCACCGCCGCCGCGCAGCAGGCCAACGTCCGCGAGCAGGCGGCCCTCGCCGACTTCCAGAACACCGCGCCGAAGGCCGACGACGACTCGTACGACTCCACGGTGACCGGCCCCGACGTCACCACCGCAGAGAAGTACCTCACGAACCTCGCCGACCAGCCCACCCTCTCCGCCTCCGAACTCGGCACCAGCACCAAGAAACTGGACGCGGCGCTCTCCGCCCGCGTCGAGCTGATGCGCGGCGTCGAGGCCTCCCTCAACACCCAACGGGCCAAGGAACTGGCCCAGCTGCGCGACGACGACGTCACCGACCTGGAGATCCAGGTCGCGCTCCTCGGCGCCCTGATGCTGCTCGCCGTCGGCATCTCCACGGCCATGGCCCGTACGCTGACCCGCCCGCTGGCCGTCCTCCGACTCGGCTCGGCCCGTCTCGCCGCCGAACCGGCCAGGGACGAACCGGTCAGGTTCACCGGCCGCAACGACGAGTTCGCCCAGGTCGTACGCTCCGTCAACGCGCTGCACGCGCACGCCCTCGCGCTGCACGAGCGGATGACGAGCCTGGAGGGCGACCGCAAGCACCTCATCACCCAGCGCCAGCGGATGGCCGACGAGCGCGATCGGTTCCGTACCGAACTCGCCGAGGCCACCGCCCACTTGGAGCAGGTCCGGCGCAGCATCCACGGCACCTTCGTCAACCTGGCCCTGCGCACCCTCGGCCTCGTCGAGCGGCAGCTCGGTGTCATCGAGAGCCTCGAGGAGCGCGAGCAGGACCCGGACCGGCTCGCCACGCTCTTCCGGCTCGACCACTTCGCCACCGTCATGCGCCGCCACAGCGAGAACCTGCTGGTCCTCGCGGGCGCGGAGCACGGCCACCAGCATCCCGGCCCGGTCCCGCTCGTCGACGTCGTACGCGCCGCCGTGAGCGAGATCGAGCGGTACGAGCGGGTACGGATCGCCGCGCTGCCGCCGCACGCGCACCTCGCCGGGTTCGCGGCGGACGACCTCAGCCACCTCCTCGCCGAACTCCTCGAGAACGCCTCGTCGTTCTCGCCGCCCGACATCCCCGTCGAGGTCTCCGGCTGGCTCCTGGAGAGCGGCGAGGTCATGCTCTCCGTCCAGGACGAGGGCATCGGCATGACCGCCGACCGGCTCGGCCAGCTCAACGCCCGCCTCGCCGACTTCGACGCCGAGGACACGTACGACCAGGAGAGCGGCGACGGCCTCGGGCTGGGTCTGTACGTGGTGGCCCGGCTGGCCCAACGGCACGGGCTGCGGGTCCAGTTGCGCGAGCAGAAGCAGGGCGGCATCACGGCGGTCGTCGTCCTTCCCAAGTCCCTCCTCGCCGCCGCACCCTCCCTCACCGTCCCCTCCGCGACCACCACCCGGACGACCGAGGGCATGCCCCCGATGTCCCTGCCGGGAGCGGACGCGGAGGTGAACTCCAATGTCCTGTACGCCCGTTCGTCCCGCGACCCGCTGATCGCCGCCGCGGAGGACGCACTGCGGGACGCGGGCGACGCGAGCGGCGCCCGGCAGGGGTACGCGGCCGAGGAGCCCGTACGCGAGGACACCGCGCCGAGTGGCGGGACCACCGAGACATACGGAACTGTCGAACCGTTCGAGACCCCCGGCCCCGAGACGACGATGGAGCTCATCCCGCTGCCGCCGGCGGCAGAGGAGACCTCCGAATCCGGTGAATTCCGGGCCCCTGAATGGGAAACCCGGGAACCCGAAGCCCGCGAACCCGGAGTCGGCGCCCCCGCGGTCCAGCTCCCCGCGCAGACCGGCACCGACCCGTACGCCATCGGCCCCGACACCCACGAGCGTGTCCCCGACCAGCGACGCGCGCCGACTCCGCCACAGGCGCCGTACGAGCCGTACGAGCCCCAAGAACCGCCCGTGTCGCAGGCACCGCCCACGCAGTCCTTGCCGCAGCGGGTCACCGACAAGGGTCTGCCCAAGCGGACCCCCAGGATCTCCACGCCCCCGCCGCCCACGCGGCCGCGTACGGGATCCGTCGACGCCGAGGCACTGCGCCGCAGGCTCGGCGGATTCCACCGGGGCGCGAGCGAGGGCCGGCGCGACGTCGAAGCGGAGATCGCCGAACAGACGTCGGAGCTGGAGAAGCCCACCACAGATGCCGTAGAAACCACCAAGGGGGACCCAGTAGAGGAGGCAAGCAGTTGACCGCGCCCACCACCTTTGGACTGAGCACTGAAGCCCGCAATCTGCACTGGCTGCTGACGAACCTCGTCGAGGAGGTGCCGGGGCTGCTGTCGGTCGCGGTGGTCTCCTCCGACGGCCTGTTGCTGCTCTCCTCCGACCCCGGGAGGAACGCTCAGGCGGCAAGGGAGACCAGGGAGAAACCCGCCGGCCCCAAAGGCTCCGCGGCTGACCTGGCCACCATCGTGTCAGGCATCGGCAGCCTCGCCATCGGCGCCGCCAAGCTGATGGACGGCGGCGAGGTCAAGCAGACGATGCTCGCGATGGAGGAGGGCGGCCTCTTCATCATGTCGATCAGCGACGGCTCGCTGCTCGGTGTGCACAGCGCCCCGGACTCCGACATGAGCGTGGTCGCGTACCACATGGCGCTCTTCGTGGGCCGCGCCGGCCACGTCCTGACCCCGGAAGTCCGCAGCGAGCTGCGCCAGTCGATCGAGGCCACGTCGACCGAGGCCTCGGCGGAGGCCACGTCGGTGAGGGGCGCCAAGTGAGCGAAATGAGCGGAGCGCCCCGGCTCCCGGTCCGCGGCGGCGACCTCCCCCACTCGCGACTTCGCTTGAGCGGGGGGACCCCCATCGCCGCCCGCGTACGCCCCTACTCGCTCACCGGCGGCCGTACGCGCTTCGGCCACGTGCTGCTCGTCGAGACGTTCGTGGCGGCGCTCGAAGCCCCCGAGGAGCGGCGGGAGCTGGAGAATGGTTCCCTCTCGACCCGGGTGATGCCGGAGATGCGGGCCATCGTCGAACTCTGCCGCCGGATGCGGACGGTGGCCGAGATCGCCGCCCTGCTGAGGATGCCGCTCGGTGTGGTCCGGGTGCTCATCAGCGACCTGGCGGACCAGGGAAAGATCCGTGTGTACGGAACAGGTCACGGCCCGGGACAGCCGGACCGCGCTCTGCTGGAAAGGGTGCTGAGTGGACTCCGTCGTCTCTGACGCCTCCCGCGTCTCCGATGGCTCTGGTTTCTCCGAACTCGTCGTACCCGACGAGGAGTTGAAGGCCTGGCAGACCGACCGGACGCGCGCCCCGATCGCCACGAAGATCGTGGTGGCGGGCGGCTTCGGCGTCGGCAAGACCACGCTGGTGGGCGCCGTCTCGGAGATAACGCCTCTCCAGACGGAGGCGCTGATGACCCAGGCCAGCGAGGGCACCGACGACCTCAGCGGAACGCCCGAGAAGCTGACCACCACCGTGGCCATGGACTACGGGCGCATCACGCTCGACGACGACCTGGTCCTGTATCTGTTCGGCACGCCGGGGCAGCCGCGCTTCTGGTTCATGTGGGACGACCTGGTGCGCGGCGCCATCGGCGCGGTGGTCCTCGCCGACACCCGGCGCCTGACGGACTGTTTCCCGGCGCTCGACTACTTCGAGAGCTGCGGATTGCCGTACGTCGTCGCGGTCAACCACTTCGACGGCAGCGACGAGTTCGAGCCGGAGGATGTGCGCGAGGCCTTGACCGTGCCCGGACACATACCTGTCATGATCATGGATGCCAGGCGCCGGATCTCGGTGGTCGAGACCCTGCTCGACCTGGTGAGGCACGCGCTCGACGCGAGCCCCGAATAGGACGTACGCAGAGTTAGGACCCGCATGCGGAAGATACTCGTCGTCGGAGCCGGCCAGTCCGGTCTCCAGCTCGCCCTCGGACTCCAGTCGCACGGGTACGAGGTCACCCTGATGTCCAACCGGACGGCGGACGAGATCCGTACCGGCCGCGTCATGTCCACGCAGTGCATGTTCCACACGGCACTGCAGCACGAGCGCGATCTCCAGCTGAACTTCTGGGAGTCCCAGGCCCCGAAGATCGAAGGACTCGGCGTCTCGGTGGCCGCGCCCGGCTCCCACGACCCGGGGCCCACACAGCGCGCGATCGACTGGGTGGGCAAGCTCGACGGGTACGCGCAGTCCGTGGACCAGCGCGTGAAGATGGCCGGCTGGATGGAGACGTTCGCCCAGCGCGGCGGCCAGCTCGTCATCCACGGCGCGGCGGTCTCCGACCTCGACTTCTTCGCCCGTACGTACGACCTCGTCCTCGTCTCGGCGGGCAAGGGCGAGCTGGTCTCGATGTTCGGCCGTGACGCCTCCCGCTCCCCGTACACGCAGCCGCAGCGCGCCCTCGCCGTCGCGTACGTCCACGGTCTGGGCCCGCGCCCGGAGCACCCCGACTACGAGGCGGTCCGCTGCAACCTCGTCCCCGGCGTCGGCGAGCTCTTCGTCATGCCGACGCTCACCACCTCCGGCCGCGCGGACATCCTCTTCCTGGAGGGCATACCCGGCGGCCCGCTGGACGTCTTCAAGGGCGTCAAGGACCCGGCGGAGCACCTCTCCCTGACCCTGGAACTCATGGAGCGGTTCACGCCGTGGGAGTACGCGCGGGCCACGAAGGTCGAGCTGACGGACGCCGGCGGCACGCTTGCCGGTCGCTACACGCCCACTGTCCGCAACCCGGTCGGCCGGCTGCCGGGTGGTGGTCTGGTCCTCGGCGTCGCCGACGTGGTCGTCGCGAACGACCCGATCACCGGTCAGGGCTCCAACTCGGCGTCGAAGTGCGCGGCATCGTATCTCGACTCGATCCTGTCGCACGGCGAGAAGGCGTTCGACGAGGCGTGGATGCGGGCCACGTTCGAGCGGTACTGGGACACGGCGCAGTACGTGACGAAGTGGACGAACGCGATGCTTGGTGCTCCGCCGGAGCACGTGCTCAACCTCATCGGTGCCGCCGGTCAACTCCCGCCTGTGGCGGACCGTTTCGCCAACGGCTTCGACGATCCGGGGGACTACGAGAACTTCTTCTATGAGCCGGAGAAGACTGAGGCGTATCTGGCGTCGGTAGTGGGGGGCTGAGCGCTCTGTCCCGGGTGCGGGTCGGTGGGTGCTGGTCGCGCCCACGCGGCGGAGCCGCATATCGATACAGCCCCGCGCCCCTGAAGGGGCGCTCCCTGCCAGGCGCTCTCACAGGGCGCTGTAGCCCTCGTCCGAGCCATCCGTGGCACCCCGGGGGAGCTTCGGCGGCGTGTACCGCCGCAGGGGCTGCCCGTCGGGGTCCGGCCGTACGGCCCCCAACACCGGGTTGGCCGCGATCGGTGAGACCTTGACCTTCGCCCCCGGTCGTGGCGCCTGCACCACCATCCCGTCACCCAGATAGATCGCCACATGCGTGGCCTCGGGGAAGTAGACCACCAGGTCCCCGGGGCGCAGTTCGCTCAGTGGGATCCGGTCGAGCTGGGCCCACTGCTCCTGGCTGGTCCGGGGGATTGGATGCCCCGCGTGGTCCCAGGCCTGTGACGTGAGCCCCGAGCAGTCGTACGCGTCCGGCCCCTCGGCGCCCCACTCGTACGGCTTCCCGATCTGCTCAACGGCATGGCGCAAGGCCTCATCACCCTGCCGGGAGGGCGGCCGCGAGCTGCTCAGCGCCCCCGACGCCGTGAACTCCTTCTGCGCCTCGGCCACCCCGGACTTCTCCAACTCGGCCAGCTGGGCGATCTGCCCGGCGCTGAGCGAGGCGAGCAGCTCTTCAACCTCTCCGAGGCGCTTCCGCGCCGCGGCCCGGTCCTTCTTCTGCCGTTCGGCGAGACTGAGCTGGTCGTCCAGTGCCCGGCGAGCCTCACGCGCCAGCTCGGCGGTCCTCTTCTCACGCCCCGCGAGCCGGTCCACCGTCTCGGCCCGGTCCAGCGCGACCTGCCGGATCACCTGGCCCTGGTCGAGGGCGTGCTGCGGATCCCGGGCGAGCAGCAGCCGTACGTACGAGGAGATCTCGTTCCTGCCCTGGTACTGCTGCCGGGCGAGCAGCCCCGCGGCGCCACGACTGTCCTGGAGCGAGAGCCGGGCCGCGGCGAGCCGCCGGTTGAGCTTCGCGACCTCGGTCCGCTGCCGCTTCAGCTTCTCGGCGGTCGCGTTGTACGCCTCGGTGGCCTTCTCGGCATCCCGGTACAGCCGCTGAAGGTCCGTCAGCAACTCGGCGACGGACCGCTCGGTGGGCTCGGGTGCGGCACTGTCGGCCTGCTCGGGTACGGAGCTGTCACCGGGCTGGGATGCGGAGCTCTCGCCGGGCTCGGGCGCAGCCGCGGTCGGTGCGGCCGCGGCCGGGACAGCGACGGCCGGCACGGGCGCGAGTACGGCGCCGGCCGTGATCGCCGCCGTACAGACCAACCGCAGAAGCCTTCCTGACACGTCATCACCTCCGGTGCGGGGCGGCCCTTCCGCTCGTCCGCACCGCGAGCATCAGACGCCCGCGCGAACTTCGCGCGCGGACCGTGGGCGGTTCGGCCCAACGAGGTCACTCGTCGGCGTCATCCGACTTGCCGTCCGGCGTGGTGTCTGGCTTGATGCCCGGCGCGGTGCCCGGAGTGGTGTCAGGCTTGGACCACGGCCACTTGAGCTTGCCGCCGCTCCTGCCTTCGGGGTCGTACTCGTACTTCCACCCCTGGTGCAGGCCCAGCCGCTTGCTCGTGGCCGCTTGGACGCGGCGGTAGACCAGGACTGTCGGCGGACCGCCCGCCGCGTCCGGCACCGGAACCCGGTACACCTTCGGCGGGTGTCCGGTCGGACCGAGCAGGATCGGCAGCACGCGGCCGTCCAGGGGACCGCCCTCGAAGGGGGTGTCTTCGCTCTTCACGCAGTCAGTGTCACAAACGGGGACCGGGCCGGCGGCACAGGCCGTCCGGTCACAGCAGGTGTGCCGCGTCGCGCACCACGGGCAGTACCCGACGGGCCAGGGCACCCAGGGGCCCGTCCGAGGCCTCCATCGCGACCGCGGCCCGTACGACTCCCGCGGTCTGCGCGTCCCGCCCCGCGGTCGCCACCAGACACGCCATGAACTGCTCGACGAGCCAGTCCCGCAACTCGTCCAGCGGCGGTTCCTTCTCCTCGTCCAGCCAGATCAACGAGGCGGCCTCGACGGCCGTGATCCACATCCGGACGGTCATCCGCAGCCGGGGCCCCGGCTCCTCGACCTCCACATGACTCAGGATGTGCTCGGCGGCGGCCCGCCGCACCCCGTCCACGATGGCCGTGGTCCGCGACGTCTCGACGACGCTCCCGCCCTGCAACAGTGCGCTGAACCCGGCGTCATGCTGATCCACGAACCCGAGATAACGGTCCAGGGCGTTCGCGAGCCGCTGCGTGAGCGGGCCCTCCGGCGGTTCGGCGAAACACTTCTCCAGCTCCTCCGCGGCCGACCGCAGGGCTGCCTCGTACAGCTGCTGCTTGCCGCCCGGGAAGTACCGGTACACCAACGGCCGCGAGACGCCGGCCGCCTCCGCCACGTCGTCCAGCGAGACCTCCTCCGGCGCCCTGTGCGCGAACAGCGACAGCGCCGCCTCGAGCAGCTGGCTCCGCCGCTCCTCGACACCGAGCCGCCGGTACGCGCGTGTGGGAGCCTCCGAGGTCATGTCCCGCAGCGTAACGCTCCGCTTTGGTTGGGCGGGTGGGTGCGGGTTGGCTTGAGCTGGGTGCGCAGTTCCCCGCGCCCCTGGAAAGCGTTCCTCGGGTCGGTTCGTATGGTGCGGGTGGGTGGGGGCTTGTCGCGCAGTTCCTCGCGCCCCTAAAAGACTTGGGGGGCTTGGGTTGGTTCTTACACTGCCGGTCCTCTTGGGCTGAGCGCGCAGTTCCCCGCGCCCCCTGAAGGGGCCCCAGCCCACCACTCGTCTGCAGTCTTCCGTCGGCGTGAGGGGACGTGCCGGGGCGTCCGAGCGCCGCGCTTCCCGGCCAACCCGACTACCTCAGAGTGGCGGTCGGATGCCCCGGCGCGGCCCCGACCCCCCACACACCCAAGGGGCGCGGGGAACTGCGCGACCAGCCCCCACCACCCCGCACCCAAACAAACAACCCAACCGCCCAACCACAGCGGAGCGTCACGCCAGCAAGCCCGACGACCTCCAAAGCCGCCGCCCCGCACCCCGCAGTACCCCGATGTCATCGAGGAAGTCCGTCAACCGCTTCGCGCCGGACTGCATGACGTCCCTTCGATGCGCACTCGCCCTCACCTGCGCCATGGCCTCACGCCGGTCGAGCCCGACGTTCACGTACACCTCGGGATTGATGAAGGCGACCGAGAAGACCCGCGCGAACTCACCGGAGCTGACCCGGGTGAACTCCTGTGACCAGCGCGGCGCGGTCACCATCTGGCGCCGCAGCTCCTCCCGCGCGTACCGGACATGCCGCGACTCCTCCACCACATGGATCCGCGTGACACCCCGGATCAGCGTCTGGACGCGCTCGTCCGGGAACGTCAGCCGCTGCATCCAGTCGAGCACCTCCTCGCCGAGCAGCGTGGCCGTGAAGGAGCCGGGCGTAGTCGAGACGGTCTTGAAGAAGCGCCCGAGGTTCTGGTGGGCCCGGCTCACCGGGTAGTACGGCGTCCCGCCCCGGCTGATGAGCCGCGCGAACATCTTCGAGTGCCGGCACTCGTCCTCGATCTCGGTCAGCGCGTACCGCACGTGCGCGCTCGTCGCCGCCTTGTCGTAGACGTGCCGCACCAGCAGCTGCATCAGGATGAGTTCGAACCAGATGCCGAGCGAGGCGAGCGCCGCGGCCTCGTGCTGCGACAGCCGGATCCGCTGCTCCTCACTCATCCGCTTCCACAGAGGTGTGCCGTACAGCGACACCAGCTCCGGCGGCCAGAACCACTTGCCCTCCTCGAAGGGCGCGTCCCAGTCCAGCTCCTTGTCCGGGTCGAAGGAGTGCTTCGCGGAGGAGTCGAGCAGCCGCTCGGCGACCTGCTCCCGGTCCTTGAGCAGACCGAGGGCGTCGCGCAGCCCGTCGAGTCCGTCTTCCGTCACGGTCGTCATGGCTGTGCCCACCTCGTCGTACGGGAAGTCATCGGGAAGTTCGGCGTTACCGGCGGTCACGTCTTATGAGACTGCTTGTCAGCAAGCTCGTCAATCCCTCCTGCGCGACTTGTTGACCCGCCGTCTACTACGTGTGAACCTGCGACACATGGCGACCTACGACCTCTACGCCACGGACCCCGGAAACCCCCTCTGGCAGGTGCCCGCGACGGGTGCGGCGCGGTTCAGCTGGGAGTACGACGAAGGGCGCGAGCGCCTGCTCGCCCTCTACCAGAAGGGCAAGGACAAGCAGTGGGACGGTCAGAAACGGATCGACTGGCACTTGGAGGTCGACCCGCACGATCCGCTCGGCACCCCCGACGAGTCGATGTCGATCTACGGCACCCCGTACTGGGCGAAGATGAACGACCGGGACAAGGGAGAGCTGCGCAAGCACTTCACCTCCTGGCAGTTCAGCCAGTTCCTGCACGGTGAGCAGGGGGCCATGGTCTGCGCGGCCCGCATCGTCGAATCCGTCCCCGACCTGGACGCGAAGCTCTACTCGGCGACCCAGACGATGGACGAGGCCCGTCACGCGGAGATCTACGCCCGCTTCCTCCACGAGAAGATCGGGATGCTCTACCCGATCAACGACAACCTCCAGTCGCTGCTCGGCGACACCCTCCGCGACTCCCGGTGGGACATGCCGTACCTGGGGATGCAGGTCCTCATCGAGGGCCTGGCCCTCGCCGCCTTCGGCATGATCAGGGACACCACGGACAAGCCCCTCCCGAAACAGATCCTCGCGTACGTCATGCAGGACGAGGCCCGCCACGTCGCCTTCGGCCGCATGGCGCTGCGCGACTACTACAAGCAGCTCTCCGACGCCGAACTGCGCGAACGCGAGGAGTTCGTCATCGAGGGCTGCTACCTGATGCGCGACCGTCTGCGCGGCGTCGAGGTCCTGGAGAACTTCGGCATCCCGAAAGCGGAGGCCGAGGAGTACAGCGAGCAGTCCGAATTCCTCGCCCTGTTCCGCCAGTTGCTGTTCTCCCGCATCGTCCCCTGTGTGAAGGACATCGGCCTGTGGGGCAAACGCCTCCAGCAGGCCTACGTGGACATGGGCGTCTTCGACATGGGCAACTCCAACCTCGACCAGCTGATGTCCCAGGACGAGGAGATCGCGGAGAAGCTGGACGCGGAACGGTTCGCCGCGGAGGAGCGGGCGCGGGTGGCGGAGGTGGGGGAGGCGATCGAGGCGGGGGCTGAGTCCTAGCACCCGTCAACGGCACGCCCGGTCATCACTCGGCGGAGGGGCGAGTCGACGTGCCCCCTGGGTACGCTGGCCCTACCAGGCAGACTCCGCCGCATGGGAGCAATCATGAGCGCCGCACGCGAGTACGGGCCGGACGACCAGTACGAGTGGCCCCGTCCGCCGGTCGGCGGTTGGACGGCGGATGATCTCGACCGGCTTCCGAATCTACCTCCGCACACGGAGCTGATCGACGGGAGCCTCGTCTTCGTGGGTCCGCAGACCCGCTTTCATATGCGCACCATGCGCTTGCTGGAGACCACACTGCTGGCCCAAGCACCAGACGAGTTCGACATCGACCGAGAGTTCAGCGTCAGGCTCAACAAGCGCAACCGGCCGGAGCCCGACATCCTGGTGATCCGTGCGGATGCGGACACCGGGCCCCGGCAGACGTTCCTCCATCCCGATGACGTCGTCCTCGCCGTCGAGGTCGTTTCGGACGATTCCGAAGAGCGCGATCGCGAAGTCAAGCCCAAGAAGTACGCCGAGGCGGGCATCCCCACTTCTGGCGCGTGGAGGAGAACGACGGCCTGCCGGTGGTCTACGTCTACGAGCTCGACCCTGCCACGGGTTCGTACGTCGTCATGGGAATCCACCACAACCAGCTCAAGCTGACCGAACCGTTCCCCCTCACCATCGACCTCACCGCGATCAACCGTCGACCCGCGCGCCCCGAGCCGCAGGGCTGACCACCGGACGAGCGTCCCGCGGCGGAAACGACGTCCGCAGACTGAACGCGTAAGCCGTAGCCCCGTGCGTCCGCAGATGCAGCAACCGCTCCTCCGCCTCGGCCACCGTCGGCCGGTGCCCCGCCGGCACCCACCACAGCGTCGTGACCGCCTCCGCCAGCCGTTCGAACCACTCGCGGCGCCGGGACAGAAGCTCACGATGCTGCCCCTGGTACATGAACGCGGTGAGGGCGTTGGTGTCCCGCCACACCGTCAGATTGACGATCAGCCAGTCGTCGCCGAAGACCGGTACGTCCGTCGCGTTGCCCGAGTCGCTCTGCAGGCGCCACACGAAACCGTCGGCGGCGTCGGCGACCGCGTTCACCGGGTCGAGTGCGTCGACGAAGTCCTTCAACTGCGGGGAATCCAGAGGGGCTTTGAGGCGGGCGATGTTGACCTGGGCGAGCTCGAACGCGGCTGCGGGCTGAGTCATGTACCGAACGTTAGGTCGGTGGCCGGGCGCGCGACACCCCCCGTCTCACGGAGCGGGCACGAGTCCATCGGCTCCGACAACACCGGCATCGCGCAGGCCTTCCTCGTGCCGGCCCCCGAAACCCTCACACTCGCCACCATCCCCGCGCCTCTCACAGGCGCCCTCTTCGCCGCGTGAGCTTCTGTGAACCGTCGACCGGGGCATCGGCATGACCGCCGAGCGCCTCGCCCAGGCCAACGCCCTGCTGTCCGGCAGCGGTTCGTCGCTGCTCGCCGCGCCCACCCGGTACCTCGGCCACCATGTGGTGGGCACGCTCGCGGCTCGGCTCGGCGCCCATGTCGAACCGCTGCCCATCCCGGACTCGGGCGTCACGGCCTACATCGCGCTGCCCGGCACGCTCGTCCAGCAGCCGGAGCCGTCCACCTCGCCGTCAACCGCCGCCGCCGGATGAGGAGTTGAGCGACGAGGAGTCGCGTGACGAGGACTTGAGCGGCGAGGTCTTGAGTGGCGAGGCCTTGAGCGACGAAGAGTCGAGTACGGCCTCCATCACCGATCTGGCGATCGGCGCCGCGTCCCCGCCCCCGCTGATGTCACCCCGCTCCGCCGCCGCGTCCTCGACGACCACCGCGACGGCCACCGCCGGTGCCATGCCGTCGTCCGCCTGGGCCCAGGAGATGAACCAGGCATACGGCGTACCGGAGTTGTCGATGCCGTGCTGGGCGGTGCCGGACTTGCCGCCGACGGTGGCGCCGGGGACGGCGGCGTTCGTGCCGGTGCCCTCTTCCACGACGTCCGTCATCAGCTCGCGCAACCGTACGGCGGTGGCGGGGTTCATGGCCTGGCGGAGGGTCCGCTGCCCGGTGGCCGACACCGTGTCGCCGTCGTCCGTGGTGGTGCGCTCCACCAGGTGGGGCGCACGCACGGAGCCGTTGTCGGCGACGGCCGCGGCGACCATCGCCATCTGCAGGGGTGTCGCCCGGGTGTTGTACTGGCCGATGGAGGAGAGCGCGAGCTGGGCCGGGTCCACCCGCGTGTCGAAGGTGCTGGGGGAGACCTGGAACGGGATCCTCAACCCCCCGTCGTTGAAGCCGAATTCAGCCGCCATGGCCCGCATCCGGCTCGACCCCACATCCACGCCCAGCTTGGCGAAGACCGTGTTGCACGACCACTCGAAGGCATAGCGCAGCGACGCGTTCGCGCACCCCTCGACCTCGTTCGTCAGCCGCGCCGAGCTGCCCGGCAGCCGATACGGGTCAGGGGACTTGGTGGGCGCGTCCACGTCTGTCACCACGCCCGCGTCGAGGGCCGCCGCCGCGGTGATCACCTTGAAGGTCGAGCCGGGCGGATACGTCTGCCGCACGGCCCGGTTGAGCATCGGCTTGTCCGCGGCGCCGTGCAGCCGCGCCCACGCGTCCGCCACTGCCGAGTCCGTCCCGGAGAGCTCCCCGGGGTCGTAGGAGGGGGTGGAGACCAGTACCAGGATCCGTCCCGTGGACGGTTCGATCGCGGCCACCGCGCCCCGCCGGGCGCCGAGTCCGGTGTACGCCGCCTGCTGCGCGGCCGGGTCGAGGGTCGTGACGACGTTGCCGCCGGGGTTGCGCGCACGCGTGAGGTCGTTCCACAGGGGGAGCGGGGAGAGCATCGGGTCGGTGCCCGCGAGGAGGTCGTCCTCGGCGTTCTCCAGGAGGTCCGTTCCGTACACCTGCGAGGCGAAGCCGGTGACGGGCGCGTACAACGGGCCGTTCTTGTACGTCCGTTCGTAGCGGAACCGCTCGCCCGAGTCCCTGGAACCCGTCACCGCCCTGCCCCCGACCAGGATGTTCCCGCGCGGCTGGCCGTAACGGGCGATCGTGTGGCGGCGGTTGGCCGGATTCTCGTCGTACGAGCCGGCCTGGACGATCTGGATGCGGGTGGCGTTCACGAGGAGGGCGATCAGGAGGAGGGCGCAGAAGGCGGCGGCGTGCCGGATGTACCGGGTCATGGGGCGGCCGCCCACGGTCGGGGCGCTCATGACACGGCCTCCACGTCCAACTGCCCTCCGTCGTAGTGCCCGCCGTCATACCGGCCCACCTCGGACTGGCCGCGTGCCGAGTCGCTGACGCGGATCAGCAGCGCCACGATGATCCAGTTCGTGACGACCGACGAACCGCCCTGCGCCAGGAACGGCATCGCCATACCCGTCAGCGGGATCAGCCCGGTGACGCCGCCCGCGATCACGAAGACCTGGAGCGCCACGATCGAGGCGAGTCCCACGGCGAGCAGCCGCCCGAAGGGGTCGCGCAGGGCGAGGCCCGCCCGGTAGCCGCGCTCGACCAGCAGCCCGTACAGCAGGAAGATCGCGGACAGGCCGGCGAGGCCGAGTTCCTCGCCCGCCGTGGCCAGGATGAAGTCCGACTTGGCGGCGAAGCCGATGAGGGCCGAGTGGCCGAGGCCGAGGCCCGTGCCGAGGAGGCCGCCGGCGGCGAACGCGAAGAGGGACTGGGCGAGTTGGTTCGGTCCCTGGCCCGCGTCGATCGACGCGAAGGGGTGCAGCCAGTCCTCGACGCGGCTGTGCACGTGCGGCTCCAGCCGGCCGACGGCGAAGGCGCCGAACACCGCGAGCAGCAGGCCCACCGCGAGCCAGCCGGTGCGACCCGTGGCCACGTACAGCAAGATCACGAACAGGCCGAAGAAGAGCAGCGAGGTGCCGAGATCCCGCTCCAGGACCAGGACGAGGACGCTCAGCAGCCAGATCGCGACCACCGGGCCGAGTACGCGGCCGGTGGGCAGCTGGAGCTTGCAGATACGGCGGCCCGTGTACGCGAGGGCGGCGCGGTTCGCCGCGAGATAACCGGCGAAGAAGACCGCGAGCAGGATCTTCGCGAACTCGCCCGGCTGGATGGAGAATCCGGCGATCCGGATCCAGATCCGGGCGCCGTTCACCGAGGGGAAGAAGATCGGCAGGACGAGGAGGACCAGGGCGGTGACGACGGAGACGTACGCGTAGCGCTGGAGGAGTCTGTGGTCGCGCAGGAGCACCACGACCGCGATGAACAGGCCCACGCCCAGCGTCGACCAGACGAGCTGGGTGGGGGCCGCCCGGTCGGCCGGGGTCTCCAGGTCGAGCCGGTAGATCAGCACCAGGCCCAGTCCGTTGAGCAGCACGGCGATCGGGAGCAGCAGCGGATCGGCGCACGGCGCCCGCAGGCGCACCGCGACGTGCGCGAGGAGCGCGAGGATGCCGAGCCCGGCGCCGTAACCGGCGGCGCCGGGCGGCACGGAGCCGTTCCTGGCGAGGCCGACGTCGCAGTAGCCGTACACCGAGAGCAGGACGGCCACGACGATGAGGGTGAACTCGATGCCACGGCGCCGGGGGAGGCGTACAGCGGGAGCCGGCGGGTCCGCCTGCGCTGTGGTTCCGGGCGGGGTCATGTCCGGAACGTAGCAAGCGCGGGCGGGATATCCCGTTATGTCATCCCGTCATGTCATCCGTGATGTCGCCCGGGTACGGCAGGTGTGCCGGGCCGCTGGGCGGTCTCAGCACCAGCGGGGCGCCGGGCCGATGTTGTCGATGAAGCGGGCCGCGCCCCAGGCCCAGGTGCCGTCCGCGAGGAGGTACCAGAGGGGATTGCCCTTGACGCTCTCGCCGGGTGTCTTGCAGAAGATGGACACGATCTCGCCGTGGTGCGCGTGCCTGATGACGGCACTGCCGCGGGTCGGCTTGTCGCGGAGGTTCAGTCCGCCGGGCGCGTTGACGCGACCTTGGTAGAACTCGTGGTGGTGGCCGTCGTGGTGGTGGCCCCAGTCGTCGTGGGCGCCGTTGGCGAGGGCCGGGCTCGCGGCGCCGACGACGAGGGCCCCGCCGGCGGCGGCTATGCCGAGGCTGACGAGAGCGGTACGCAGGGACATGGCGGGCTCCTCCAGAAACGGGAACAGAGCTGACTAATCGCCACATTAGGAGTGTGCTTCAGGGAGCGCCCGTCGCACTGAGCCATCGGAGACGAGCGGACGCTCAGGGCCGCGCCCCAAAGGGGTGCGGGACCAGACCGTGCGGTACTCATGGCCCGCCGGCTTCGACGGCGAGCGGATGATCACGTCCCGGCCCGCGATCTCGACGCTGAGCGTGCTGTCGGTCGTCGCCATGACCTCGACCAGCCTGTGGTCGATGAAGGTGTGGGCGCGTACGCACAGCTGGTTCTCGGGCATCCGCATGCCGAGCACCATGTCGTCCTCCCCGTCTCGGGTGAGGTCGCGGTAGTACGCCCGGCGGACCGGGCATTTCCCGCCATGCTCGTCCTTCTCTCCGCCCCTCTCGCCGCACTCCTTGATCTGCTGGACCGTCTCCCAGTAGGGCGCCTTCACGCCGGTGTACTCGTCCGGATGCGCGGCGATCTCCGCGCGGATGACCCGACCGGGTCGGCCTTGCGGATGTCGTCGCCGGGTGCTGTGACGCCCTTGACCGTCTCCGTGTCCGCCTCGCCGTAGTCGAGGACGGGTGAGGCGGCGGGCGGGATCTCGGGCCGCGACCGGGTCGGGCCCACGGCGGTGGACGTCGGGCCCGCGCCGCGCAGGTCGCCCGGGTCGCCGCAGCCGGCCAGCACCAGGGCGGCCGCTGCCACGGCCACGGGGAGCGCGAGCCCGGCGCGCGGCGCTCGCGAGGTGGTGGGGGCGCGCGGGGCGGTTCCGGGTGCCCGCGGGGCGGCTGTGGATCACTGCGTTCCTGGTGTGTGGGTGCCGTGACCAGTTGTGACGGGCACCAGACCCGTACGCCTTGGGCAAACCTGTACACCTTATTCGTGCGAAAGTCCTTTTTGTTCGTCGGTTGGATCTTGTCGGTCGCGGTCGCGGTCGCGGTGGTCGTGGTGGTGGCGGCGGGCGGCTCGCGCTATTCGGCCAGTTCCTCCAGCAGCCGGGCCGTGGCGAGGCCCGTCTGCAGGTACTCCACGAAGAGCTCGTTGTGCAGTGCCCAGGGCGAGCGGCGGGAGCGGATCAGGCGGATCGCCTCGTCGGCCGTACGGCCCGCGCTGATCAGGGCGTGGGCGATGACCAGACCCGAGCGGTTGTAACCGTGGTAGCAGCGGACCAGGACACTGCGGCCCGCGTCGCGCGCCTCGCCCGCGGCCCGCGCGAGCCGCATCACGCCGGCCAGCTGCGTACCGTCCAGCGGGCCGTCCGGGATCGGCCACACATGGTGTTCCACGCCCTCGTCGGGGCCGTGGCCGGGTAGTCGGAGCAGGGTCAGGACCAGGTCGAACTCATCACGAACGACGGCGAACTCCCGTTCTCCCGACCGGCCCGCGTACTCGTGTCCGCCCATCCACAGGCCGGGCACGATCTCACTCCACGGACTGTCCGGGGCCGGCACATCGGGTTGCTTCCTGCGAGCCCGCAACGGCGCCTCCCCATCCCCAACTGCTCCCAAAGGTAACCGGCTTCTTGCCCCTGGAGCACCCCGCCTGTTCCCATGGTCGTGGGGTGATGGTGCATGAGCCGACTGCGCGTCGTACCGACCTGGCGGCACGGTCAGGAGCGGTTGTACGTCTGTCTCACGGACGGCAGGAACGTCGCCTGGTACGACAGGGAGACGGGCCGGGTCAACCTGCTCAGCGAGGAGCGGCGGGAGGACGTGCTCGATGTGCTCGGGCCGTTTCTGACCGGGGCGGTGACGGTGGGACCGCCGCCGGTGCCTACTCCTGCGGAGCTGGCGCGGCTGTCCCTGCATCCCGACGACGACCTCGCGCCGAACCGGCCCGGGGAGGCGCTCCAGGTCGCGCTCGACCGCGAACCCGGGGCTCCGCGGCGGCTGCGGCCCGATCCGCGGCGGCGGGCCCTCGAGGCGGAGCTGGCGGTCGGGGAGGCGCTGGATCGGCTGGAGGGGGCGGGGTGGCATGCGCTGCACTCGGTGCCGCTGCCCGGGGGTGACCGGGTGCACCACCTGGTGATCGGGCCGGGTGGGTTGTTCGCCGTCCATACGCTGTACGCCCGTAAGCAGCGTGTCTTCGTGGCCGATCCCATGGTCGCGGTGGGGCGTCGGGAGGGGCGGCCGTTGGTGCGGCGGGTTCGGGCCGACGCGCATCGGGCGTCGTATGCGCTTACGGCTGAGGTTCATCCTGTGCTGGCGTTGTACGGGCCCTCGGATGTCGCCGTGACGGCTTCGTTGCGGGAGGTGCGGCTTCTTCAGGACACCGATGTCAGCTCGCTTGCTCGGTCTGGGGGTGTGCTCAAGCCCGAGGATGTCGAGGCGCTGCATGCGATGGCCCGGGATCGGCGTACGTGGTTGCGGGTTTGAGGGGGGTTGCCTCCGGCGGTTGGGCGGTTGGGTGGTTTTTTGTCTGCGGGTTGGTGGGGGCTGGTCGCGCAGTTCCCCGCGCCCCTGGGGTGTGTGGGGGGTCGGGGCCGTGCCGGGGCATCCGACCGCCGCTCTGAGGTAGTTGGGTGGGCCGGGAAGCGC